>JANXVW010000146.1 GCA_025351455.1 Betaproteobacteria bacterium
CACCTTCTACCAACCGCACCGCTTCGAGTTTGTACTCCAGCGTGTACGCCGCTCGCTTGATCTTGTCTCTCGTCATTTCGTGTCTCCCTTTCCAGGTAATTTACACCCGGTTAAGAGATACGTTTTTCAGGGGCAAGGTCAGTTGCTCTTTTTTCCCCTCCCGTTCAAGGGGAGGGAACCAAGGGAAAGACCAGCATCGATGAGAGGGAGCAAACGAAGCACGAGCAACGTGCGGCGGTCCCGATTCTCCTTCCCCTTCAAGGGGAAGGTCGGGATGGGGATGGGTACACCGTTACCGCTTCGAGTTCAAAACTTTCCAAGGAAAGTGCCTGATGCTTTTTCCCCTCACCCCTCACCCCTCACCCCTCTCTTCGGCATACCGGATGACCGGTTCGCAGCCGACCGGGAAATTCACCGAGTTGGCGATGAAACATTTCTCGTGTGCGTCGTGATGCAGCCGCTTCGCGGTGTCCAGATCCGAGCCCGCCGCAATCGTTATCCGCGGGTGCAGGGTGACTTCGAGGAAACGCCCGCCGCCGTCCGCGGTCTCTTCCATGGTTCCTTGCGCGTTGTCCTCATAGTCGAGCACGACGACCTTGTTCACGGCGCACAGGTGCAGGTACCAGAGCATGTGGCAACTCGACAGCGAGGCGACCATCAGGTCTTCCGGGTTATAGCGCGCGGCGTCGCCGCGAAAAGCGGGGTCGGATGATCCGGGGATCAGCGGTTTATCCGGCGCGCCGATCTCGTGATTGCGGCCGTAGTCCTTGTAGCCCGTCGTGCCGGTACCGAGATTGCCGGTCCAGCGCACTGTGGTTTCGTATTTATGCTGTTTGCTCATGCCAACCCGCCCGAGGAAATAATGAAATTCTTATCACGCGCCGCAAGCGGCACAAGTGTTCCCTTGAGACACGAAGAACACGAAGAAACACGAAGAAGGGCAAAAGGGGTGGTTAAATGGGAATGACTTCTACGCGTGGAATGGTTGCGGTATCTATAAATATCTATGACCACCACTTCCCCACCAAAAATTATCTTACGGTTTTCTTCGTGTTTCTTCGTGACCTTCGTGACTTCGTGGTGAGATTTAATTGTCTAGGTGAGATTTAACGATGGAGAATTGATGCCTTTAAGCGATCGACGCCCTGCTGCAACCGCTCTTCGCCGGAGGCGAAGCACCAGCGGATGAAGCCTTCGCCTTCCGGTCCGAAGGCGATGCCGGGGGCGAGCCCGAGACCGGATTCTTCCACAAGCCGTTTGCAGAAAGCGAGGCTGTCGGTCACGCCCTGAACTTTGAAGAAGGTGTACATCGCCCCGGCGGGCAGTGCCGCTTCGACGCCGGGGATTTCCGCCAATTTCGCGGCGAGGAAATCGCGGGCATGGCGAAAGCGCTGTTGCGTGCGGGCAATGACCGGTTCGCCTTGTTCGATGGCGACGATGCCGGCGTGCTGCACGAAACTCGGCGCGCAGGACGTGTTGTATTCCGTCAAGGTGCCCAGGTAAGGCATCAGCTCGACCGGCGCGACCAGCCAGCCCAGCCGCCAGCCGGTCATCAGCCAGGATTTCGAGAAGGTGTTGGCGCTGACCAGGCGATCGGCTGCGTCGGCGATGTCGAGGAAGGAGGGTGCCACGCCCGCGCCGTAAACCAGGCGCTCGTAAGCGTCGTCGGCAAGGATCCAGATGCCGAGGCGGCGGCAATGATCGAGGATCGCGCGCTGCTCTTCGCGGCTGATGGTCCAGCCGGTCGGATTGTTCGGCGAGTTGATGCAGACCATGCGCGTGGCGGGCGTGAGCGCAGCCAGCAGTCTCTGCAGGTCGAGCTTCCAGCCTGCAGGGGTGTAGTCCAGCGGGAAAGTCACCGCTTCCGCGCCGAGGATGCGCGGGATTTCGACGAGGTTCGGCCACACCGGCGTGACGATCACGACGCGGTCCCCCGGCCCGACCAGCGCCTGGTTGGCGAGCATCAACGCGGACATGCCCGAGCTGGTCACGGTGACGTTGTCGGCCGTGACTTTGCACGCAGGAGCATGCAGCCGGGCGACGTAGGCCGCGATGGTCTTGCGCAGTTCCGGAATGCCGAAGTTCTCGGTGTAGAACGTATCCCCGCGCTGCAATGCCTCTATCCCCGCCTGGCGGATGAAGTCCGGCGTCACCTCGTCCGGTTCGCCGAACCAGAACGCAATGACATCTTTGCGGCCCATGCCGGCGTTCGCGACTTCGCGGATTTTGGAAGAGCGCAGGGCCTGCACGGCGGGACGGGCGGACAGGGAATGCATTGAACTTAATAGAGGCAAGAGGAAAGAGGGCGCATTTTCGCACGGGGCGGGAGCTGGACCAAGAAAGGTCCAAACCCGACACGGAGGCACGGAGGGCACGGAGAACACGGAGGAAGAATAAAGAAGAGGGAATTGGGGTGGGTTCATTAACTCATTGCTCGTATGTCGACGTGACCGTCATCCGGCGAGTTTCCTCCCGACCTTTTTCGCTAGTTTTTGCATTTCTCCGTGTCCTCTGTGTCCTCCGTGCCTCCGTGTTGGGTGTTGGCAATATCCAAAAAAAAGGCCGGTCCCTGGACAAGAGACCGGCCAAAGCGGCGGGGCTGGACACCCCGCCCGCACAGGCGGTGAAGCTATTCCGTGATGTCGTCGAACAAGGTGAGGCGGCGCTGGATGATCTGATCGCGGTCCGTGGCGCTGTGGCGCAAGGCGCTGAGCAGTGTCGACTCGTTGGACAGGTCGGGAAGTGCCCGGCCCGCCGGCTTGCTATCGGCCTGCGCGGTGGTCAAAGCGGTAAACAAAGTCCGGGCTTTCATCGTTCCTCTCCCTCGTTGTGGCGGTTGATCGGTAAGCGCGGCGCCATGTTGCTCAGCAGGACGACGTCATGGAAGCGCTGCGAAAGGGGTTGCTACCCCGGCGTCTCGCGGTATCATCCGGTTAGACTTTCGGGCTTTCGGGGGAGGGGCCATGTCGCAGGCCGTCGCGGTGGTGGAGGCGCTCAAGCGCGCGCTGAAGGCGAAGAAGCTGACTTATGCGCATGTCGCGCGCGAACTGAAGATGAGCGAGGCCAGCGTCAAGCGCATGTTTGCCGCGCACCACTTCACGCTGGAGCGCTTCGAGCAGATCTGCACGTTCGCCGGCCTCGGCCTGACGGAGCTGGCGCGCGAAGTGGACAGTGAAAAGAATTACATCTCGCACCTGACGCTCGAGCAGGAGCGCGAGGTAGTCGGCAACGCCCGGTTGTTCCTGATCGCGGTGTGCGCGCTCAACCACATGACCATTGAGCAGATCCTCGCGACCTACGACATCCCGAAGGCGGACTGCATCCAGTTGCTGCTGAAACTGGACAAGATCAAATTCCTGGAATTGATGCCGAACAATCGCATCCGGCTCAAGGTCGCCTCGAATTTCGCCTGGCTGCCGAACGGCCCGATCCTGCAGTACTTCATGGCGCGGGCCCAGCACGAATACTTCCGCTCCCGGTTCGACGGCCAGAACGAGATGATCACGGTGGTCAACGCCATGCTTTCACCGGCGTCGAGCGCGCAGTTCGTCGCCAAGTTGCGCAAGGTGGCCGGCGAGTTCACGGAAATGCATAACGACGACAAGCATCTGCCGATCGGCGCACGCCGCCCCGCCAGTGTCGTTCTGGCGCTGCGGCCGTGGGAGCTGGACGACTTCAACAAGCTGCGGCGCAAGCGCAAGGCTCGGGCTGCCTGACGCCGGTGGTCCGGCGTGCTAGCATCGCCCGATGCCACCAAGTGCTGCTCGGGTAACTCGCAACACTTCGTGTGGGTGAGGAGTGAGGGGTGAGGGGGATTAACGCCTGAGACTTTCCCGCCCATTGGTCCGAACGAAAATCCAGCTCTTAACCGATTCCAACAAGACCGATTCCAAAGAGGACTTATGAGCACAGTACAACTGCAGAATTACATCGCCGGCGAATGGATTGCCGGCGCAACGACGTCCAAGGACGTCAATCCTTCCGATACCAACGACGTCATCGCGGAATATGCGCAGGCGGATAAGGCCCAGACTGAACGTGCAGTCGAAGCGGCGCGGGCTGCCTTCCCGGCCTGGGCGACGTTCGGCGTGCAGGCACGGGCCGATCTGCTCGACAAGGTCGGCAACGAAATCATCGCGCGCAAGGACGAGCTGGGCAAATTGCTCTCGCGCGAAGAGGGCAAGACCCTGCCCGAAGGCATCGGTGAGGTGGTGCGTGCGGGCAACGTCTTCAAGTTTTTTGCCGGCGAAGTGCTGCGCCGTTCCGGCGAGCTGATTCCCTCCGTGCGTCCCGGCATCGACGTCGAGCTGACGCGCGAACCGGTCGGCGTGGTCGGCATCATCGCGCCGTGGAATTTCCCGGCGGCGATTCCGGCGTGGAAAATCGCCCCGGCGCTGGCTTATGGCAACTGCGTGGTGTTCAAGCCCGCCGACCTGGTGCCGGGCATGGCGCATGCGATTGCCAAGATCCTCATCGACGCGGGCATCCCGAAGGGCGTGTTCAATTTCGTCATGGGGCGCGGCAGCGTGGTCGGCGAAGTCATCGTCAACGACAGGCGCGTCGACGCCATCACCTTTACCGGCTCGGTCGATACCGGCAAGCAGGTCGCCGCCAAGGCGATCGCGCGCATGGCCAAATTCCAGCTCGAGATGGGCGGCAAGAATCCGCTGGTCATCCTCGATGACGCAGACCTGAAGATCGC
>JANXVW010000194.1 GCA_025351455.1 Betaproteobacteria bacterium
GCCAGGACAACTACGACTTTCAGTCCAATAAAGTAACCATACGCAGGCCACCCATACAGAGCGTACATAAGCATTAGAGAAGCTAAGACGCAAAGTGTTACCGTCGCGAACCGCCACTCACGGCCCGGATCCTTCAGCTTGCCCAGCAGATCGTCCTCGATTTTCATCAGTCGTCCTCCCAAGGCTATCCCTCAACGTCCGAACGACCCGCAACGCAAAGGATGCCTAAGGCCTGCTGGAGATGCGGTGTCATCGTGGCCAAGCGGCTTGCTTTTTGTCGACGATCACGCTCTTAGGGGTCTCCATTCCGTCACGGGTAATAAAGAAGACAAATTGTTTTTTTTCAGATTTGTCGTCAACCCTTTCCATCGGCCCGCAACCTCGAAGATCGGAGATGCTACCCACTGAATGGAATGTTGGACAACTAACGAGTTGATCGCCTACTCTCAGTGTTGTCTTGGCGCGAGCGCTGATGCGTGTGACTAGTACCCTACCACTAGCCTCACTAAACTCGACTCCACCCAAAACAAAACTTCCCGGGGGCACAGGATAATCAACGTTGGGCGATTCCGGCAAACGCGGTGATTCGTTGCGCACTTCGGCGACCCTAGCCGCCGCTTCCGCGCGACGCTTGGTCTCCTCGGCATCGCGCTGCTTGTGCGCGATTTCCTGCTGCTGACGTTCGCGTTCAGCAGCGGCGGCACGCTGTTTGCGGTAGTCCTCCCGCTTCGCTTCATCGACACGGCGCCGCTCCTCTGTGCGCTTTTGTTCGGCCTCAGCGTGACGGGGAGCCAATTCAAATATCCAATCCGCAGGAATAGCAAAATTCAAGCTCTGGCCATCCGCCAGGATAAACGTTGTAATTCCAATCAGGCGACCTTCCTTATCAAACAGGCCGCCACCACTAGAACCATGTGAAACCGGAGCTGTGGTCTGTATGAAATCGAATTCCTCGCCGCCGCGCAACTGAGAAATCAGCCCCTCCCCCAGGCTCAGTTCCAAACCTTTTGGGGCGCCTACCGAATAAACACGTTGCCCGACTTTGAGTTCTTGGTAAGACACGATTCCCGCGATAGGCGTTCCAATTCGATTCTCCATCGCCAATTGGCACAAGTCTCTATCTGCATCGAAGTAGCGCAAGCGCGCCTTGCTCTGACGCTTGCCCTGCTCGATAACTATCGAATTGGCTTTCGTAATGACGTGGCAATTAGTAACGGCCTCACCTGGTGAAATAACAATACCGCTACCTTGTACTAATTTTTCGCCACTTAAATCAATTGCCCATACCACGACGACACTCGCCGAAACTTTCTCAAATAGCTTGTCTGGTTCGAAAGGCAAGGCGGGGACGGACGCAACCAGCGCTGCGAGAAGAAGTATGCTTCGGAACGCTGACACTGCACTCCCTTCGTCGGACACTATCCCAAAAATCCCCCTATGACGCGTCCTGTCATTTCATGACACGCCAATAGCATAGGACGAAAAGCAATAGGATAGTCCTATCTGTGCCAAGCGGTTTTTTTCTGGGGAATTCGGTGATGTGACGCCTACGCGTTATAGAGACTCAAACCCAATTCATTTCCCAAATTACCTTTTGCAAACCATGGAATCGGCCAGACAAATCGGGGCACCCGGGCGAGCATTATCATGAGCGGTACGTTCGCAATCCTCTCTACGTTCGGAATGCTCCTCATTGACCCAATAAGTCCGCTGACCACTGAGCCGAAGGCTCCGCCCTCGGCAGTCCAGCAGGGAGTCGCTGCGCGACGCTATTCCAGTCGGCCTCAAAAGCAGCGCACCGCGGTGGGAAAGTGGTGTGATGCGTACCAGTCACCTGACGGTGACAACTTCGATTCAAAAGCGGTTCGGCAGAGAACGTCGAGGTCGGCCGGAAGGGGCCACGAGTGACGGGGCAGGCGCCCTGCAGCGGCCTCCGCTCCTTGCGTGACTAACATCAAAGGAGAAGAGCTACCGTTCGGGGGTAAGCTCAGCGTGTCAGTCGACGGAGCATCTGGGAATGCCGGACGGATATCCGGCGCGCACGGAGCAGACCCCTAGACGTTTCCATTACGACCGTGAAGATTCGGGGTCCCTCTCGCGGGAGTCTGGGGGTTCTTCCCTTGATTTTCGGACCCCTGTATGGGTAACAGTATGGGTAAGGCCGATCGGGGAAACTGACTGACAATTGAAATCAGACAGTTAAAGAGCTTGACTGGCGGAGAGGGGGGGATTCGAACCCCCGTTAGGCTATTAACCTAAACACGCTTTCCAGGCGTGCGACTTAAACCACTCATCCACCTCTCCGCTTGAGGCACTTCCCGGTCAACCGGACTTACACGGTTTGCGGAAGGCGCGAAGAATACTTGAGAGCCTCTTTCAAGTCAAAGAAACAAGGGGTTCCGTATTTGCGAAGGCGGCACTCAGCGCTGATTACATGCCTTTCTTGAGCTGTTCCAGAATGGCCGGGTTCTCCAGCGTCGAAATGTCCTGGGTGATTTCTTCACCCTTGGCGATCGAGCGCAGCAGCCGCCGCATGATTTTCCCGGAACGGGTCTTCGGCAGGTTGTCGCCGAAGCGGATGTCCTTGGGCTTTGCGATGGCGCCGATTTCCTTGCCCACCCAATCGCGCAACTCCTGCGCCATGCGTTTGGCTTCGTCGCCGGTCGGGCGTGGGCCTTTGGTGACGACGAAAGCGACTACGGCTTCCCCGGTGAGGTCGTCGGGGCGGCCCACCACCGCGGCTTCGGCAACCAGCTTTGTGTTCGCCACCAGTGCGGATTCGATTTCCATCGTTCCCAGGCGGTGCCCGGATACATTGAGCACGTCGTCGATGCGGCCCATGATCCAGAAGTAGCCATCAAGGTCGCGGCTTGCACCGTCCCCGGCGAGGTAATACTTGCCCTTGAAATCCTCCGGGTAGTAGCTCTTCTTGAAGCGTTCCGGGTCGCCCCAGATGTTGCGGATCATCGAGGGCCACGGCTTCTTGATGACCAGGATGCCGCCTTTGCCTTTTTCCACATCATGGCCGGTCTCGTCGACGATCGCGGCGATGATCCCGGGCAACGGCATCGTGCAGGAACCCGGCTTGAGCGGCGTTGCGCCGGGCAGGGGGGTGATCATGTGGCCGCCGGTTTCGGTCTGCCACCACGTATCGACTACCGGACAACGTCCGCCGCCGATCGTGTTGAAGTACCACATCCAGGCTTCCGGGTTGATCGGTTCGCCGACCGAACCCAGCAGCCGCAGGCTGCCCAGGTCGTATTTCCTGGGAAGGTCCGCCCCCGCCTTGATCAATGACCGGATTGCCGTAGGCGCGGTATAGAAAACCGTCACCGCATGGTCCTGGATGATTTTCCAGAAGCGGCCCGCATCCGGGAAAGTCGGCACGCCTTCGAATACGATCTGCGTGCCGCCGACTGCGAGCGGGCCATAGGTGATGTAGGTATGTCCGGTAACCCAGCCCACGTCCGCGGTGCACCAGAATACATCCGCGGGCTTGGCATCGAATGTCCACTTCATCGTCAGCATCGCCTGCAGGAGATAGCCGGCACTCGAGTGCTGCACGCCTTTGGGTTTACCAGTTGATCCTGAGGTGTAGAGAATGAACAGCGGATGCTCGGCACTGACCCAGACCGGTTCGCAAACGTCGGGCTGATTCTGCACCAGGTCGTGCCACCAGATGTCGCGTGGTGCCTCGATTTTGATCGGGCTGCCGGTGCGCTTGTAAACCACGACATTGCGGATGCCTTCGCACCCGCCCATCGCCAGCGCTTCATCGATCGCCGGTTTGAGCGGGATTTCCTTGCCACCGCGCATCTGGCCGTCCGCCGTGATGACCGCACTCGCGCCGGCATCGATGATGCGTTCCTGGATGCTCTTGGCCGAAAAGCCGCCGAACACCACCGAATGGGTTGCGCCGATGCGCGCGCAGGCCTGCATGGCGATGACAGCCTCGATCGACATGGGCAGGTAAATGATGACGCGCTCGCCAGTCTTGACGCCGATGGATTTGAGGCCATTGGCAAACTGGCACACACGGTGGTAGAGCTGCTTGTACGTGATTTTGGTGACCGTGCCGTCATCCGCTTCGAAAATGATCGCGATCTTGTTCGGCTGGCTGTTGAGGTGCCGGTCCAGGCAGTTATAGGAAACGTTCAATTCTCCGTCGTCGAACCACTGGAAGAATGGGGCCTTGCTGTCGTCCAGTACCCTGGTGAAGGGTTTTTGCCAGAGGATGTTTTCTTTTGCGAGGCGGGCCCAGAAACCTTCGTAATCCTTCTCGGCTTCGGCGCACAAAGCTTCATAGGCCGGCATGCCGGAAACATTCGCCTGCCTCACGAACTCCGCGCTGGGTGGGAACAGCCTGTTTTCGTTCAGGATCGATTCGATCGAACTCATTGCATCCTCCGTGGATGTTTGTCGTCCGTACATCGGACGTATGGGGCGTTTTCGCCTGATTATAGCGAGAAGTCTGCGCGTCAATCCGATCGGCCGCCGGGCAAAGGGCGTGGTGTAAAATCCGCGCTTCGCCCAATTATCGTAGCTCCATATGGAAAAGTTATCGGACGCGTCCAGATTGCAACCCGCGTTGGCCGGCTTCATTTTCGCCACCCGCTGGTTGCAGGCCCCCCTGTATTTCGGGCTGATCGTCGCGCAGACCGTTTATGTCTATTATTTTCTGGTCGAACTCAAGCACCTGATCGTCGGTGTGCAGGGTATGTCCGAGACCGACATCATGTTGCTGGTGCTGGGATTGATCGACGTGGTCATGATCGCCAACCTTCTCGTTATGGTGATCGTGGGGGGCTACGAGACTTTCGTGTCCAGGCTGAACCTGCAAGACCATCCGGACGAACCGGAATGGCTCTCCCATGTAAACGCCGGCATTCTCAAGGTCAAACTGGCCATGGCCCTGATCGGCATCTCGTCCATCCACCTGCTCAAGACTTTCATCAACGCGCCACATATGACCGAGGCGACGATCAAATGGCAGGTGTTGATTCATCTGACTTTCGTGGTCTCGGCACTGGCCATGGCGTATACTGACCGTATAGCGACGGTGCAACGCACCGCTCACTGAAAACACCGCATTCTTCCCATCCGCACCATGACCGCCATCCGCCAGGAAGACCTGATCGAAAGCGTCGCCGACGCCCTGCAGTACATCTCCTATTACCACCCGATGGACTATATCGAGGCCCTCGGGGAAGCCTACCGGATCGAGCAGTCGCCCGCGGCGCGCGATGCGATCGCGCAAATCCTGACGAATTCGCGCATGTGCGCGGAAGGCAAGCGGCCCATCTGCCAGGACACAGGGATCGTTGTGGCCTTCCTCAGTATCGGCATGGATGTGCGCTGGGAAGGGGCAACGATGGGCGTGGCCGACATGGTTAACGAAGGCGTGCGCCGCGCCTATCTGCATCCGGACAACAAATTGCGCGCTTCGATTCTTGCCGATCCGGCAGGGGGCCGCAAAAACACGAAGGACAACACCCCGGCCGTCATTCACATGGAAGTGGTGCCGGGCGATAAGGTCGACTTTAAGATCGCAGCCAAGGGCGGGGGGTCGGAGAACAAATCCAAGTTCGTCATGCTCAATCCCTCGGACAGTATCGTGGACTGGGTCATGAAAACCGTGCCCACCATGGGCGCCGGCTGGTGTCCGCCGGGCATGCTCGGCATCGGGATTGGTGGTTCCGCGGAAAAAGCCATGGTGCTTGCCAAGGAATCGCTGATGGATCCGATCGACATGCATGAACTGAAGAAGCGCGGTCCGAAGAACCGGATCGAGGAATTGCGCATCGAACTCTGCGACAAGGTCAATGCGCTGGGCATCGGTGCACAGGGGTTGGGTGGATTGACCACGGTTCTCGACGTGAAGATCCTGGACTATCCAACGCATGCAGCTTCGCTTCCGGTGGCGATGATTCCGAACTGTGCGGCCACGCGCCACGCGCATTTCACGCTGGATGGCAGCGGCGTGGCCCGGCTCGATCCGCCGAGCCTGGATCGCTGGCCCGATGTGCATTGGGCGCCGGCGCCGTCCTCGCGACGTATCGACCTGGCCAAAGTCACACGCGAGGAAATTGCCGGCTGGAAACCGGGAGAGACGCTTCTGCTGAACGGCAAAATACTGACCGGCCGGGACGCGGCGCACAAGCGCATCCAGGATTTGCTGGCCAAGGGAGAAGGCCTGCCGGCGGGCGTCGATTTCACCGGCCGGTTCATTTACTACGTCGG
>JANXVW010000185.1 GCA_025351455.1 Betaproteobacteria bacterium
CGAGGTGGTCGGCAGGTAGACCACCCCCCGCGTGCGCTGCCCGGCGTGGAAGTCGCGGTACAGCGCGGGCTCGATCGACGGCGAGGCGATCACGCCTTCGATGAATTGCTTGAGCCACTGCTTCTCGTAAACCCAGACGTAAGTTTCCGGCCAGATGCCCAGCTTCTCGATGTCGTCGAAATAGATGGCGGCCGTGGTGCCGTCCTCGGTCGCCAGCGATTCCAGGTACTGGATGGTCTCGGGCGCGGTGGAAAACGGGATGCGGTAGCGTAATGCCTCCGAAATCGGAAACAGGTCGAGACGGCTGCCGCTTTCTTCCGTCGAGAAATAGCCGGTGAGCTCTTCGCCGCGCTTGCCCGCGCAGAGAAAGTGATAGTCGTCCACCGTGACGTAGCGGATGGCGCTGTCAGACAGCGATGACGCAACCGAGGATTCCCACACCCGCTCGGTCAGCCAGGCGCCGCTCGGCCGCTCGCCGAGCGATCTTTCAAGCCGGTTCGACAGGGCAGCAAGCTGCGACCGGCGGTCGCGCTCCGGAATGGAAGCCAGCACCGGTTCGGTATCGCCGCCGCCGAACATCTCCACTTGGCCGCGCGCCACCATCTCGCGCAGTTTCGCCATGTCGTCCGGAAAGCGCTTGAGCAGATAGTCGAGCAGCCATCCGCTGAAATGCACGGACAGTTTGAATGCCGGATACGCATAGACGGTTTCCAGGAAAGGCTTGTAACAACGCGCGTGCGCGTCGTCGATCACGAATTCGAAGTTGCCTGCCGGTTGGTGGGCATGCACGCCGAAGAGCAGGGAAACTTTCTTGTTCATCTGGACGTTCGATTCTCAGGGGTTAGCGGCCCATTTTCCTGCAGCCAGGTCAGGACGCGCGGCGCATGGCGTTGGTGGCTTCCGAATCCACCCTGCCACGGCTGACGGGAACATGCAGCTCGGCGGGAGCGGGCAATTTGAGCAACGCATACAGATGCGCCAGTTTCTCGCGATAAAGTTTGTCGAATGCCATTACCGATTCCGCGGGGTTGTAGTCGCCGAACCACCAGCACCAGTCCGAGGCTTCGCAATCGGCGAGCTGGCGAGTGGCCAGTTCGACTTCCCGTTCGTTGAGCTTGCCGGTGGCGACGACGGAATCGAAACTGATCTTCGCCGCGCACAACAAGTCCCAGCCGAGATTCTTGTCGTGGCTGCCGATCCAGGTGGCGAGGTTGCCGTAGACCCAGCTGCCGGCCACCAGAGCGGGTAGCGGGGCGGCCTCGCGCTTTTCGTCGAGCAGTTGCGAGAAGGTCGCCAGCGCGATCTGCGGATGTTTTTCCAGCGCAGCATAAAGTTCATCCAGAAAGTAGTAGCCGTTATAAGGGTAATATTCCCAGGCATTCTCGCCGTCGAGAATGACGCTGACCACCGGCCGGGCGCCCACGGCCTTGCCGGCAATGTCCTCGAGTGTGCTGACAAAATGTGCCGCAGCATCCTTGCCGTGCCATTTCGCGTATTCGAAACCGATCAGGTCGGAGAGCCGCTCGTCGCGGAAAAAACAGGTGATTGTGCTCGCGCCGTTGCCGAGACGGTAAGGCCGGAACAGGTACTCCGGCCGCTCGGGCAGCGCGCCGCCGCTTTTTTGCAGGCTGTTGATCAGCACGCCTTCACCGCTGGCAATCCATTCGCAGCCGCCCTGCGCCAGCAAATCGGCGAACTCGCCGGAAACCGCGCCTTCCGCCGGCCACATGCCGCGCGGCGGCTGGCCGAAACGCCGGGTGTGGCTCCGGCGCGCGGAATCCGCATGCGCACTCACCCGTTCGCGCCCACCCGGATAGACCGGATGGCGCGGCAGCGGCGCATTCGGCACCGTTTCGCGTGCCGATTCGAAGGACAACAGCAGCGGGCCGATCGGATGGCATTCCGGCGTGGTGGTCAGTTCGATGCGCCCCGCTTCGAATAACCTGCGGTAGCGCGGAATGACGTCGCGCACTTCACGGCCGATGATGTCGAGCAACCGCAGCCGGTCCGCGTGCGAGAAATCATGCGCCTTGGCGATCAGTCCGGGCACGGTGGCGTCGTGGCGGCGCACAGTCTCGCCGGTCCACGAGATGTGATACCACGTCAGCAGGTCGCCGAGGTATTGGGCCGACAGGTAGGCGATGCCGGTGTCACCGTGGCTTTGCGCGAGCTTGAAAAATTCGAGCAGCCGCCCGTAGGCCGGATAAGGGTCGATCAGCTTCTGCTGGTTGGCCCTGAAGCAGGATTTCAGGATCAGGTCGCGTCCGGCCAGATCGAGTTGTTGCAGGTCGGGCTGCGCCAGCAGACGCAGCAACGGGTCCCGGAAATTTCCGGTGGCGAACTGGTCGGTGTAATCCTCGAGCTGGTCGAGCAGGACCGGCGTGAAGTTAAGCACCACGCGCATGCCCGGATGCGCTTCGAGGTGGGCGGCCATGTCGCTGTAATCCTTGATGGCGTGCAGGTAGACCCAGGGCTGCGCGAACTCTCCGCTGGCATGGTCGCGGAAATCCGGCTGGTGCATGTGCCACAGGATCACCAGGTCGAGCTTTTTCTGGTCGTTCATGGAATGTCGACTTCGCGGCGCCTACTCGCGCCGCATTTCATGGCGCTCAACGTAAAATTTCCTGGCCGAGCATTTCCGGCGTGATCAGCGTGATGCCGCGGTCGGACACGTAGAAGCGCCGGCGGTCCTCCTCCGGATTGAAGCCCGCCGTCAGGCCTTCCGGCAGCACGCAGCTCTTGTCCACCACAGTGCGCCGCAGTTTCACATTCCTGTTGACGACGACCTCCGGCAGGATTACCGAGTCCTCGATGGTCCCGTAGCTGTGCACGCGCACGTTGGAAAACAGCAGAGAGCGTTTCACCGTGGTGCCGCTGATGAGGCAGCCGCCGGACACCACCGAATCGACCGCTCCGCCGCGCCGGCCTTCGTCGTCGAACACGAATTTCGCCGGCGGCAGTTGCTCCTGATGCGTCCAGATCGGCCACTCCTTGTCGTACATGTTGAGGTCCGGCGTGACCCGGGTCAGGTCCAGATTCGATTCCCAATACGCATCGACTGTGCCCACGTCCCGCCAGTAAGCGGTCTTGTCGCGCTGGCCGACGCAACTGTCATCGAAACGCTGCGCAAACACCCGATAACGCGGCACCAGATGCGGAATGAGGTCCTTGCCGAAGTCGTGGCTTGAGTTGGGGGTGATGGCGTCGCGCACAAGTTGTTCGTACAGAAATGGTGCGTTGAATACATAGATGCCCATGCTCGCGAGGGCCATGTCCGGACGGCCCGGGATGGACGGCGGGTTGGCCGGCTTCTCGACGAACTCGGTCACCCGCCATTCGTCGTTGACCCCCATGACGCCAAACGCGGTGGCTTCCTCGCGCGGGACCTCCAGGCAGGCGACCGTCATGTCGGCGTTCCTGGCGACGTGATAGGCCAGCACTTTGCCGTAGTCCATCTTGTAGATATGGTCGCCGGCCAGAATCAGGATGTAGTCCGGTTCGTACGAACGCAGGATATCGAGGTTCTGGTACACCGCGTCAGCCGTTCCGAGGTACCAGTTCTCTTCCGCGGTCCGTTGCGAGGCGGGCAGGATGTCGACGAACTCCTGGAAGCGGCCATCGAGGAAACTCCAGCCGCGCTGGATGTGTCTTATCAGGCTGTGGGACTTATATTGCGTCGCCACGCCGATCCGGCGAATGCCGGAATTCACGCAGTTCGACATGGGAAAATCGACAATGCGGAATTTGCCGCCGAACGGTACGGCGGGCTTGGCGCGCCAGTCGGTCAGGTTTTTCAGGCGGCTGCCGCGTCCGCCGGCCAGAACCAGCGCATACGTGTTCTTGGTCAGAACGCTGACGAAGCGAACATTGAGGTCGGTGTCGGTCATGACGGTTCCTGATGCTGATGTTGAACGATCGGGTTGGCTCGCAGTCGCGCCGGCTTTCCCTGCGCCGTCGCCCGCCGCCGCCACTGAGCAAGTCGGAGCCGTTCCGGCCGGCAGCAAAGAAAGACGTGAACCCGAAGAGCCCTGCTTATAATATGTGTGACGTCGCCCGCCGTCACGAATTCCCTGAGGGCGCGCCATGCCCCTGTCCCCATCGATGACCGCCACCGCCAAATTGCCCATAGCCGAGGACCTGGAGGCCCTGGTTGGCGCCCGCCACCACGATCCTTTCAGCGTGCTCGGGTTGATCCAGGCCGGCCCGGACTGGTCGCTGCGCGTATTCCGGCCTTATGCCGCCAGCGTTTCGGTGCGCACGCGGGCTGGATTCGAGCCCATGAAACGCATCCATGCGAAGGGGGTGTTTGCCTGGCAGGGCGCCGAGGAGCCGGTGCGTCCGGTGTTGCTCCGGGTCCGCGAATCGGAGCGGGAATTCGAAACCTTCGACCCTTACAGCTTTGCGCCGGCGATCGGCGCAGACGATCTGTACCTGTTCAATGAAGGCCGCCTGGAACAGGCCTATCGCGTACTCGGCAGCCGTGTCGAGCAGCGCGAAGGGGTCGCTGGCGTAAGCTTCGCCTGCTGGGCGCCGAATGCCGCGCGGGTGAGCGTGGTCGGCGAATTCAACCGCTGGGACGGACGCGCCCACCCGATGTCCGCGCACGGGCTGAGCGGCGTCTTCGAGTTGTTCATCCCCGGCATCGACGCCGGCACGCTCTACAAGTACGAGATCCGCAATCGCGCCAGCGGCGACGTCTTCGTCAAGACCGATCCCTACGCGCGCTTTCACGAAATGCGTCCGGGCACGGCCGCGCAGGTCGTGGCGGATAAATATGTCTGGCGCGACGAGGAATGGATGAGCGCCCGCTCGCGCTGGGACTGGCTGCATGCCCCGATCAACATCTATGAAGTGCACGCCGGATCATGGCGGCGGCACCCTGACGGCCGCGTCTATACCTACGCGGAACTGGCGCAAAGCCTGATTCCCTATGTCCTCGAGATGGGTTACACGCACATCGAGCTGCTGCCCGTGTCGGAACATCCGCTGGATGAATCCTGGGGTTACCAGACCACGGGCTACTTCGCGGTGACCAGCCGCTTCGGCACGGTCGACGCGTTCAAGGCCTTCGTCGATGCCTGCCACCAGGCCGGCATCGGCGTGCTCCTCGACTGGGTGCCCGCGCATTTTCCGACCGATGCGTTTTCGCTGGCGCGCTTCGACGGCACGGCGCTCTATGAACACGAGGATCCCCGCCTGGGTTTCCACCAGGACTGGGGCACGCACATATTCAACTACGGCCGCAAGGAAGTGAAAAGCTTCCTGCTCTCCAGCGCGCATTACTGGCTGGCGGAATGCCACATCGACGGACTGCGCGTCGACGCGGTGGCCTCGATGCTGTATCTGGATTATTCGCGCA
>JANXVW010000215.1 GCA_025351455.1 Betaproteobacteria bacterium
GATCTCAGCGGCAAAGTCGCCATCGTCACTGGCTCCACGCGCGGCATCGGACGTTCGATCGCGGAGCACATGGCAAAGGCCGGCGCGAAAGTGGTGATCTCGAGCCGCAAGGCGGACGTGTGCGAGCAGGTCGCGCAGGCCATTTGCTCGTCGGGCGGCGACGCGATCGCGATTCCCGCCAACATCGGTGACAAGGCGCAACTGGAAAAGCTGGTCAATGAGACGCGCCGGCAATGCGGAAAAATCGACGTGCTGGTGTGCAACGCGGCCAGCAATCCCTACTACGGTCCGATGGCGGGCATGCCGGACGACGCCTTCAACAAGATCCTGCAGAACAACATCGTCTCCAACCATTGGCTGGCGAACCTCGTGCTGCCGGAAATGGCGCAAAGGAAAGACGGCGCGGTGATCATCGTGTCCTCGATCGGCGGGCTGAAAGGCACCTCGGTGCTCGGCGCCTATGCGATTTCCAAGGCCGCGGACATGCAGCTCGCGCGCAACCTCGCCATGGAATGGGGGCCGCACAACATCCGCATCAACTGTATCGCCCCCGGCCTGGTGAAAACGGATTTTGCCCGCGCGTTGTGGGAGAACCCGGAAATCCTGAAACATTATGAATCGCAGACGCCGCTGCGCCGCATCGGCGAGCCGGACGACATCGGTGCAATTGCAGTATTCCTGGCCTCCCGCGCCGCGGCGTTCATTACCGGCCAGACAATCGTCGCGGACGGCGGCGTAATGATCGTCGGTTAAAAGCAGGACTTGGGACTTGGGACGTAGGACTCAGTAGGGTACAGCAGCCGCCTGTTGTAATCCGTGTCGTCTATATCGGCGATCCGCATTTCACTAAGTACGGAGCGCTATGTCCCCAGTCCCGTCTTTGCGGCTCGCCAGAAACGCTTCCACCTCGCCGCGGGTTGGCGCCCCGCTCCTTCCGCCAGGCCGGCTGCATTTGATTGCCGCCGCGGCGGCCGCGAACCGGACCGCGTTGCCAATACCCCGGCCTTCCGCCAACGCCAGGGCGTAGGCGCCGTGAAACACGTCGCCCGCCGCCAGCGTGTCCACCGTATCAACCGCAAACGCTGGACAATGCATCACCTCACCGGGCGCAGCCGCTTCGAGCCAGCGTACCCCATGCGCTCCGCGCGTCACCGCCGCCATGAGCGCGCCGCCAGTCAGCACCTTGCGTAATGCGCCTTCGCTGTCGCCGCCTGAATAGGCCGCGAGTCCGCGCTCGGAAAAGATGACGTGATCGGCTGCACGCGTGAGTTTTGCGAGGATTTCGACGGCGGCGATCTCCGCGTCGAGAATCGCCGGAATACCGGCGTCGCGCGCTGCGCACAATGCGCGCCACGCACCGTCCGGCCAACGCACGTCGGCAAGCAGGGCGCCGGCAAGGGCGATGCGATCAAGCGGCAACCAATCAGCCGGCGCCTGCAGCGCGCTGCCGCGATAGCCCACCACGAGGCGTTCGCCACTTTCGTCCACGATCACTGCGGAATGCGAAGATGTGCGTCCGTCGAAACGGCGCAACCCCCGCACATCGACGCCATCGGCAATCAGCCGGGCGCGAATCGCGTCGGCAACCGCGTCTTCTCCGATCGGCCCCCAAAAAACGGCTTCACCGCCGAGGCGGGCGATCGCGGCGGCGGCATTGGCCGCCATTCCCCCGCCACTTTCTTCAAATCGATGCGCAGGAATCTTGCCACTGCCCTGCGGCCAGGACTCGACTGCGAATATGCGATCGAGTGCGGCGTGGCCCACGCAGATTACCCGTGTGCGTGCTGCCGGCACGCTCATCGTGCAGGCAGGCGTCGCATCAGACCACTTTTGCGGCCCGCATCGCGGCGAGATATTTCGACAGCAATTCCTGCTCGGTGCGCGTGCGCTGACTGGCGGGACAGGGAAAGCGCAGCAACAAGGTGGCCTTGCCGCCGTCACCGAGCCGGATGCTCACGCGCGGCTCCGCCGACGGCATCACGATGAACTGCTCGCCTTCCAGTTCGCGCAATGCGGCATGCGCGGGCGCGACGTATTCCGAACACACCGAATTCGCCACTTCGGACAGAATGCGCCGCGCCATTTCCAGGTCAGTGCCGTTCGCAAGCGGAATGCTGACCATGCCGAGCTGGTAGTCGCCCAGCCGCGAATGGTTTTTCATTGCATGGGTGATATAGAAGCTGTTCGGGAACTGGACTACCTTGCCGGTGAACAGGTGCTCCTCGCTCATCTCCAGCACCGTTGTGGACAGCAAGGTCTGGTCGATGACTTCACCCTTGATGCCATTGATTTCGATGACGTCGCCGAAACCGAAACTTCCGGACGTGGTGTGATGGATGTAGCCGAGCACGGAAGTGAAAGATTCCTTGCCGGCCAGTACCAGGGCGACGCTCAGCGCGGCGAGAGACAAGGCGGCGGCACGCAGCTCCGTGCGCCAGATGAATATCAACGCGACGAATGCGATCAGAAAGGAGAAATTGCGCCAGAACACCGACGCGCGCAGCTTGGTTTCCCGCGTCAGCCAGCCGCGCCCGCGCAGGATCGCGGATATGGCGATATTGGCGAGGATCACCGCGGAGACGATGACGATCGTCCAGATGAATTCCGGGGCAATCTCGTAGAGCAACGAATCGGATTTCATGGCATTGGCGAGGCCGTTACGGCGTGACGCGCGACGTGCGACGCATTAAGAGCAAGAACCAGGGATTGTTCCAAGGATCATTCTGACACGTGAATCGGGATTTCCCGGAAATTACCTCGTCACGCGTTACCCGTCACGTTCGTCACGCAGTTCTAGCTTCTATAGTTCACACCCTTCCGATCGAGCATGCGCAGCAGCGCATCCCACGCCTTGTTCACTTCGGCGCCACCCGGACCCTGGAATTGCTCGAAGCCCTTGCGGGCGGTTTGTTCGTCGATGAGGCCGGCTTCGACGCGGCCGCCAGCCAATGCATCGATCTGGATCTGGCAGGCGGTGTCGAGGTAATACATCAGCTCAAATGCCTCGCTGACCGAATCGCCCAGCGTGAGCAAGCCGTGGTTGCGCAGGATCATTGCCTTCGACGTCTTCCCGAGGTCGGCTGCCATGCGTTCGCGCTCATCAAGCTCCAGCGCGATACCCTCATAGTCGTGGTAGGTGAGCATGCCGTATGTGCGCAGCGCATGCTGGCTCAGCGGCAGCAGGCCGTGCTTCTGTACCGACACGGCGACGCCGGCGCGCGTGTGCGTATGGATGACGCAATTGATTTCCGGCCGGGCTTCATGCACGCAGCCGTGGATCACGAAGCCCGCGTAGTTCACCCCCAGCCCGGTGATATCGTCGATGACATTGCCTTCATGATCGATCTTGACGATGCTCGATGCGGTTATTTCGTCGAACATGAGCCCGTAAGGATTGATCAGGATGTGTTCGCTGCCCGGTACGCGCGCCGTGAAATGCGTAAATATCAGGTCGGTCCAGCGGAATTGGGCTGCAAGCTGGTAGGCCGCAGCGAGTTCGCAGCGCATTTCCCATTCTTCCGGGCTCACGCGCGAGCGTACGCTTCGGGAATCGACGGATTTGAGTTTTCTGGCTTTTTCGGTCATGGCAAGTCCTCCTCGTACGGATCATCATACACTGCGCGCCCGGGTGGAGCCCGCGTCACCCGTCGAGCTCCGGGTAGTGGCGAAAGATGCCGTATTCGTTGAAAGGGATGCGCCGTTTCGAAGCGAGGTAAGCCGCAATATTCGGGCGCGCGGCAACCCGGTCGTGCAGATCGACCAGCCCCGGATAATCCGGCTCCTGCCTTTTCATGGCTTTCGGAAACGCAAACAGAGGTGGTCCCAAGAAATCGGACAGCCGTATAAGTGAAGTTTCTGCTCTAATCGACGGCGCGAGCCGGATGAAAAGGAGCAAGACCGATGAAACGACCCCGCCGCAACCACGCAGCGGCCTTCAAGGCCAGGGTGGCAC
>JANXVW010000216.1 GCA_025351455.1 Betaproteobacteria bacterium
GCGCGTCTCTCGATCGTCGACCTGTCGACCGGTCAACAGCCGATGTCCACCGCCGCCGGGACGCTGCGGCGGCGGGACGCCGAGCAGCCTGACCACCGTTTCCGGCGCCGCCGCACCGGGATTGGTGCGCGTGGGCATGCCTTTCACGAAAGGCAGCAGTTGCAGCTTCGCAATGGTAAAGACACGACGCAGTTCTCCGACCGGATACGCATGCTCGTCCACACGCAGGTCGAACAAGGCATAGTCTTCGATGTGATGCACCTTCAGCGAAGCCGACTGGCGCCCGCGCTTGTCTCCGCCCGCGGCTTCGCCCGCCTCCATTGCCAACATCAACCGCTCGGCGAGATCGAGGCCCGCGCTGGCGCGAAACACTTTCGCCATTTCCTCGATGGTCGGCGCCGACACCAGCATGTTTCCCTGCACCGCGAAATGCGGTTCGACGATCTGGCCGAACCAGTCCGTGCAATTCTTTCCCGACCATGCCGCGCTACGGCCCTGCGCGTCGATGACACCGATCTGACGCATCTCGCGCCCCTCGTCAGCGGCCATGACGATCTTCAACGCCTCCGGCCCCGACTTACCCTCCTGCATCAGGTGCAGCGCGTCGATGGCGAGGTAAGGATTGACCCAGGATTGCGTCGACACGGCGCCGACGCCGGTCTTTGCATAAGGGCACATGGAGCCGACCGCCGGAACAGCCGTGGCAACGGCGACGCCGAGCATGCCGGTACGGGGACAGTGGGCGACGATGGAGAAAGTCATATAAGAGCAGTGAACGGTGATCGGTGATCAGCGAACGGAAATCTCATACGCTGAGCTGGTCGGTAATGCGGCGCTCGACATCGGCCCCGCCGATGTCGCCGCGATCGACAATCTCGCCCAACTTGAGCACGGCGTAGCGGTTGGCGACGGACAAGGCGAATTTCACATTCTGTTCGATGATCAGGATCGACACTTTCGATTCGTCACGCTCGGCGCGCAGCACGCCGGCGAGACGATCGATCACGGACGGTTGCAGGCCTTCGCTGATCTCGTCGATCAGCATGAGCTTCGGACGCGACATCAGGGCGCGCGCCACCAGCAGCATTTTCTGTTCGCCGCCGGAAAGCGTGCCCGCGCGCTGCTTGAGCCGAGTCGGCAACACCGGGAAAAACTGGCCGATGCGTTTCACGCCGGCGTCGAAGAAGGTGTCGTCGCGCATGCCGAGGCGCAGGTTGTCCTCCACGGTCAGGTCCTGGAACAAGGCCTGCTCCTGCGGCGTGTAGGCGATTTCCCGGCGCGCCACCTTGTGCGGTGGCAGGCCGGTGATGTCGGCGCCGAACACGCCTACGCTGCCGGCGTGCAGCGGAAGGAAGCCCATCACGCTTTTAAGCAAGGTGCTCTTGCCCATGCCGTTCTTGCCGAGCAATGCAAAGATTTCCCCGGGCCGGACATCGAAACTCACGTCACGCAAGACCGGCGCTTCGCCGTAGCCGCTGCGTATGGCTCTCACATCCAGCGCCGCTTCGCTCATGCGGCCCCTCCCGTTGCAGCGTGGCCGCCGGAATAGATGGTGCGCACCAGCTCCGATTCCACGACTTGCGCCACGGTGCCATCGAGCAGGATCCTTCCCTGGTGCAGCACGATCACGCGCGAGCTGATCTCCCGTACGAAATCGAGGTCGTGCTCGACCAGCAGGATGCAGAGCTGGTGATCGCGCGCGAGGTCGGTCAGGATGCCGCCGATCAAGGTACGTTCCGGCTTGGTCAGGCCCGCGGTCGGCTCATCGAGCAGCAACACGCTGGGCTCGAGCGCGAGCACCATTGCCAGTTCCAGGGCCTGCTTCATGCCATGCGAAAGATAACGCGCTTCGGTGCCGAGTTGCTTGTCGAGACCGGTGGCGCGAATGACTTGCATTGATGCATGCGGCAATGCCAGCCCTTCTTCTCGCGTCCATAGCGACGGCGGGGCAAGGCGCGTGCGTGCGATGCGCAGCGCTTCGGCGACCGTGAGCGTCTCGAATACGTTGGCGGTCTGGAATTTGCGGCCCACGCCGAAAGCAACACAGGCGTACGGCGGCAGCTCGAGGATGTCGTGGTCGTTGAGCAGAACGGTTCCGCCGGAACGCTCGTTGCCGTCGGCGATGCAGCGCATGAGCGTGGTCTTGCCAGCCCCGTTCGGCCCGACGAGGCTCAACAGTTCGCTGCGCCGCGCCTCGAAGTCGATGCCTTCGAGCACCTTCAGGCTGCCGAACTGCTTGCGCACGTCGCGCACCGCCAGGGCACATCCGCCCGCCCCCTCCAATCCGGCATAGGGTTGTTCGACCGCTGCATCGAGCCGGGGCGCAAAATCTGCCGTTTCCGTATTTTTGCGGCCGAACAGGCGCCTTACCGCAGCCTTGATCAGCGGCATCAAGCCCTGCGGCAACGCGACGATGACGACGACGAAAGCGAATCCGATGACGAGCTTCCAGACGAATGGCAGGTTGCCGCTCAGATAAGAGGTGCTGACATCGAGGACCAGCGTGCCGATCACCGGACCAATCAAGGTCCCGCGCCCGCCGAGCGCCACCCAGATCAGCAACTCGGTGCCGAACACGAAGCCGGCGTATTCCGGCGCGACCACCATTTGCACGCTGGCAAACAGGTAGCCGGCGATCGCGGCAATCGCCGCGCAGACCACCAGCAGCAGGATTTTCACGCGCGACACGTTGATGCCGACGTACTCGCAGCGCTGTTCGTTCTCGCGGATGGCCACCAGGATGCGGCCGGCGTCGCTGCGCACGAACAGCCAGGCGAAAGCGGTGAGCACGACGAGGAAACAACCCGCGATCCAGAACCAGGCCTCGATCGGGATATCGAAACTCTCGAAACCCGACAATCCGCTGCTCGATCCAGTGAAGTTGCCGCCGGAATAGAGGATCTGGCTGACGACGATTGGCAATACCAGCGTGATGACCGAGCCATACAGCGGCGAGGCGCCGTGATAAAAGGCCAACCAGCCCACCACGGCGGCAACGATCACGGCGACGCCGATGCCGGCAACCAGGGCCAGCGCCGCATAACCGGGACCGAACCCGGCGTGGGTAAAAATCAAGCCGGCAGCGTAAGCCCCGATGCCGAAAAATGCGGACTGCCCAAAGGTCAGGATGCCGGTATAGCCCCAGAGGATATCGACCGTCAGCGCAACCGCCGCATACAGAAATGCCCGGATCAGGCCATTGACCATGTAAGTTGGCAATACATACGGACCGGCGGCGATGACCAGCAGCGCAATGCCGCAGACGATGAGGAGCGAGCGCAACCTGGTCCGGCCAAGCACGCCGGCGGCAGCGCCGGCAACCGGTGCAGCCGCCTGCGCGTCAGCCACGGCTGAACCCCTGCGGCCGCAGCCGCAACACCACAGCGGCGAGCACGACGATGGTCAGCCCGCCAAGAATCGGATTGCCCCAGGAGCTCACCAGCACTTGCGCTCCGCCTAACACCAGGCACGCAACGGCCAGGCTCACCAGCGACACGCCGGAAACCATGACCAGCATGAACGCGTTGATCAGCCAGGGCACGCCCATGTTCGGATCGACGCTGGAAAGCGGCGTGATCAAAGCGCCGGCGAGACTGGCCAGTCCGGCGCCAAGCGAAAAAGTAATGAACCGCACCAACCCGCTGTTGATGCCGAGTCCGCGGGCCAGATTCTCATTCATGATGACGGCGCGCGTGACCAGTCCAAGTCGCGTGCCATTGAGCAGCAAGGCAATCCCGATCGCGATGACGACCGCGACCAGGACGAGAAGCAGCCGGTATCCCGAATAAGTGCCACCGAGCAAGTCGATCGTCCCGCTCACCGGGCTTTGCACGAACTGGACTTCGCGACCGACGCCCAGCGTGATCAACTGCCCGATGATGATGCCCAATCCCCAGGTGGCGAGGATCGCATCGAGCGGGCGCGAATACAGCGGCTTCATGACCAGGCGCTCGATGAGCATGCCGCAGACGAAGCCGATGGCAAAAGCACACGGCACCGACCACCACGGATTGAGCCCCAGCTTGGTGATCAACAGCGCCGAATACCCGCCGACCGTGAGAAAACCGCCGTGCGCGAAGTTGATGATCTTCATTACGCCGAACACGATCAGCAGTCCGGCTGCCACGCTGTAGAGGATCGCGGCGGTGGTGAGGATGTCGAGCAGCGTTGCCATGCCGCTAGCGCCGTGAGGTGAGGAGTGAGGGGTGAGGGGTAAGGGGTAAGGGGAGCGCCTGAGGACCTGAAAGAAGAAAAGTCGCAAGAATCCGACGATAACGCCGTTTCCTCGACCGTCATTCTTTCCCTCTCACTCCTCACCCCTCACGTAATTCTTACTTCAAATTCGGGCACTGCGCGCCCGGATCCACGTCCTTGAACGTCGACAACGTCTTCACGCTGCCATCTTTCTGCACCTGTCCGAGATACATGGTCAGCGGGGCATGGCGCTGCTTGTTCATCTTGATCACGCCGCGCGGGCCTTCGAAGGCCACTTCGGACAGCGCCGCGATCACTTTGTCGGCATCGACCGAGCCGGCCTTCTCCACGGCCAGCTTGTACGCGTAGACACCTTCATATTCCGGAACGGACAAGTCGTTCGGTGTCTTCAGGTTGGCGCCGAATTTCTTTTGCATCGCCGCCAGGAACGCCTTGTTTTTCGGCGAATCGATGGTCGTGAAGTAGGAACCGGAAATGAAAATGCCTTCCGCGTCGGGGCCCATGCTCTTCGCGGTACCCTCATCCACGGCTAGGTTGCCGTAGGGAATGTTCACGCCCGCAGCACGAAGCTGCTTGGTCAGCGTGACGTTGGGCGCACCACCGGCAGTTGAGGTGATCAGGGCATCGGGCTTGGCCGCCTTCAGTTTGCTGATGATCGGCGTCCAGTCTGAGCCATCCATCGGCAGATATTCCTCACCGAGGACTTTGCCGCCGGTTTTCTCGATGTAGCTTTTGGTGAACTCGAGCATGCCGCGCCCGAATGCATAGTCGCTGCCGATCAGGAAGTAGGTCTTGGCCTTGTAGTTCTTGTTGAAGTAGTCGACGATCGGTGCGACCTGCTGGTCGGGCACCCATGCATTGACGTAGAGATACTTGTTGCACGAACGGCCTTCGTAAAACGACGTGTAGATGAACGGCGTCTTGCCGCGGGTGACGATCGGCAGGCCGGCATTACGCGCCGCGCTGGTCTCCATGGAAATCAGCACGTTGACATTTTTCTGGAAGATCAGTGAATCGAACGCCTTTTGCGCGCCGGCGGCACCGCTGCCGTCGTCGGCGACTTCGAGCACGACTTTCTTGCCCATGATGCCGCCCTTGGCGTTGATTTCCTCGGCGGCGAGTTCCGCTGCCTGCACGACGGAAGGCGCGACCACGCTGTTGGCGCCGCTCAAGCCCACCGGGATGCCGATCTTGATGACATCTTCGGCCAGGACGCCGCCGCTCGAGAGAGCCAAGCCCATCAGTACTGCGCCGACGGACAATCGAATGCTGTTTCGGGACATGATTACCTCCACTGTTAAAAACTTCGGTTCAAGTGACGCTGGCCGTTGCGCGTCGCGCAGGGCCGCATCGTCGTTGTCGATCGGTTACGTTGTTCCGCCGCCGCAGGCGCTGATCGAATGCAAGGGCCATGCCGCGCCATCACGATCGACTGAACAGTTGAATCCGCGCCTTGCGCACAGCGTGCCCCACTGCCGCGCACTGAATACGTGCATCCACAACGACGCATGCACCAGTACGAAACCTTGCGCAGAAAATAAAAAAGCCTCCGTTCTGCCGCACCGGCGTCAGAACGAAGGCTTCATAGCCCCTGATGTAACGCGGCAGCCCTGCCGCGTGCGCAACTCAACGACTGCAGTTTTTCACGGCGCGTGCAGCCCTGTCAAGGCGATTTCCGAACCGGCAGTCGCAACACCGTGGTGCGTGGCTCGCGAACGACACGCGGGGCATCTTCCACGTTCTTGTCGAATACCCGGTGCGCGGTAATGATCGACCGCGCCACCACCCCCATCGCAAGTCGCTGCGCAGTTGCCTGCTGGCGGATCAGTTGATACGCACTGTCTTCGCTCGAGCCCTTGACCTCCATCAGGATGCGTGTCGCCCGTTCGATTTCGCGGCGGCTGCGCAGCGTTTCCTCGAGTTTGGCCACCTTGTTCTGCAACCGGTTCTGGTAGCCGTGCAGCGAGCGCGCCATTATCAGGCTGGAGAGTATCCCCGACGCGCGGATCGGCTTGGCTATGACGCTATGCGCGTTGGTGTCGAGCAGGCTGCGCAGTGCCGTCGGATTCTCGAAGTCGACGATCGCGATCAACGACGGGCCGGGTTCCGCTGCGGCTGGCGGCACGATCGTGGATCCGGTGGGGCCGATCGCAAAGAAAACGACGTCGACATCGGCGGGCAAACTCGGCGGCAGCGGCCACACCAGTCCCGCCTGGCAGCCGATGCGGCGCAGGTGCCGCAGCAGCTCATCCATTTCCTCGTCGGCCGGATGCAGGACCAGCACGCGCGTGCCGCGAAGTTCGCGAATCGGATCGAGTGACATCGTGGCTCTCCTTGCAGTCTGTTCAGCCCGCGGCCTGGACGGTATCGGGAAGATTCTCGACGCCGCCGTAGGAAACCAGCCACGGATCCGGTTGCACAACCTCGTCGGACTCCCAGACCAGGTCGAATTCATCCACGCCGTTCCATACGCCCACGCGCGGCGTCATCCAGGTGTGGTTGTTGTCCGAGTCGATGACGATGCGGCCATGGGGTGCCGCCATTTCCAGGCCGCGCGCGCACGCCATCATGCGCTGCGTATCCATCTCGCCGGCACATTCGAGGGCCAGCGCGAACAGGCGCACTGCGCAATACGCGGAAGCGGCGTACTGGCTGATCGGAGCGGATGCGCCGAAGCGCTGTCGGAAGGCGCGGACGAAGTCGCGGTTCGCCTGCGTTTTGATGCTGCTGAAGTAAGGCGCGGCCGTAATGTGGCCGGCACATTCCGCACGACCGATCGCGATCAGTTCCGCTTCCGTCACGTTATGACTGGCGATGGGAATGTCGGCGGGATCGATGCCGGCATCCGCATAGCGTTCGCAGAAGTTGACGATGTTGCTGCCGACCAGGGTGCTGAATACGACATCCGGCCGCAACGCCAGCACGCGTTCAACAAGGCGATCAAGTTCCTCCGGGGGCGGCTGCATCGGCAGATAGATTTCATCGAGCACTTCGCCACCATGGCGCTCGACCAGGTCGCGCATGACACGGTTGGCTTCACGCGGATAAATATAATCCGAGCCGATCAGCAGGAAGCGCCGGGCGCCGCGGCGAAACAGGTAACGCGCAAGCGGCAGGCTGTTCTGGTTGGTGGCCGCGCCGACGTAGATGACGTTCGGCGAATATTCGAAACCCTCGTACAGGTCCGGATACCAGAGCAATCCGTTGCGCCGCTCGATGGAAGGCAGAACCGCCTTGCGGCTCAGCGACGTGCAGCAGCCGACGATGACGCCGACGGCATCCTCGGTCAGAAGCCGGTCGGCGTATTGCCGGTACAGGGCGATATCCGAACGCGTGTCGTAGTGAATTGCTTCCAGCGGTTTGCCGAGCACGCCGCCGGCGGCATTGATCTCGTCAATCGCCAGCATCGCGCCGTGGACGTGCTGGGTAGACGGGATCTGCATCATCCCGGTGCGGGAGAACAGGATGCCAAGCGTCCAGGTTTGCGATGCAGTCATTTACTCCTCACTAGTCGTCTGTGTCGCAGTTGCGCCGCACGCCGCAGAGCAAGTTAGCCGCAATAATCGCGCCAATCGAAGCGGCGGGCGGCGCCTCAAGCCAAGACCCGCGCACCACGGTACGGCACAACACGGGCGGAACCCGTTATCGGCCTGCATGCGACAATACTCTCTATATAGACCATAACCGGTCGGAGGCAATTTGGGCAATTCATTGGACGCGACGCAGATCGCGCGCTATCGCAGCAACGGCTACGTATTCCCGGTTCCCGCACTCACGCCGACCGAGGCCGCGGAAGTGCGCACGGAAATCGAGGGGTTCGAGCGCCGCAGCGGACTGGCCGCCGGCCACGTGGTCCGCAACAAGGGCCACCTCAAGCTCACGCGCCTCTACGACCTGATCTTCCATCCCAAGGTGCTCGATGCCGTCGAGTCGGTGCTGGGGCCGGACATCCTGTGCTGGGGATCGAGCCTGTTCGTCAAGGAAGGCAACGATCCGGGCTTCGTCGCCTGGCACCAGGATTCCTATTATTGGGGACTGGAGCCGGACGATGTGGTGTCGGCCTGGATCGCACTGTATCCCAGCACCATCGAGAACGGCGCAATGCGCGTCATTCCCGGCAGCCAGACCATGCCGCCGTTGTCGCACCGCAAGTCCTCTGCGGAAAGCGCGAACATGCTGTTCACGCACGAAGAGGTTGCCAATGACGTCGACGAAGCGCAAGCCGTCGACATCACCCTGGCCCAGGGCGACATGTCGCTGCACCACATCAAGATCCTGCATGGCTCGCCGCCCAACCGGTCGAACGGTCGGCGCATGGGTTATGCGATCCGCTATGTCGCGCCTTACGTGAAACAGCGCGGCGACATGAATTCGGCCACCCTGGTGCGCGGCGAAGACCGTTACGGGTACTTCGCGAAAGACCCGGTGCCCACGCGTGACATGGATCCGGACATCGTCGCCTTCGTCGATCGCCGCTACGGCGGCAAACCGCTGGGAGTCGCCGCCACCCAAACTGGATCCGAGTGAAACCTCAGGCGCTATTATTGCTCGTGCTTGGCCTGCTGATCGGCCCGGGTTACTTCGCGTTCTGCGAACACGTCAGCGGCCGGCCGGGGCAAACCTATGCGCTCACCGAACGCGGCAATCGCTGGACAATGCCCGACGGATCGATCCTGAGATTGCGCGGCGGCATGGCCTACAAACCGGTTCCATTGGAACTCACGCCCGATTCCAACGGCTATCGGCTGCGCTTTAGTTTCAATGTGACTCAGGCCGACGCCAGCGAGGCGACGAACGAATACCAGGTCAGCCTGCTGCAAAGCGACACCGGCATCGCCGAGCGCAGCATCAAGGTCAAGGGGCGCGGCAAAGTCGACGTGGCACTCGATCCGCTGCAGATTCTCTACCCCGGCGGGTATGTGCTGGTGCTGGAGGAAGTCGGCGCGCCGCCGCTGGCGGTCTCGGGCGTGAGCCTGCAGATTGATACCGGTGTGGAGAAGCCGAAAATGTGGATCGCGTGGAGCGGGCTCGCGCTGCTCGTGCTTGGCGTCGGTGTACTTTTGTACGACTCGATCAAGCAGGCCCGCAAGCGTCACTGACGCAAACGGAGGGTACATCATGGGATGGCTGATTGCAGGTCTGGTGTTGTTTCTCGGCATACATGCCTTCTCCAGCCTGCGTCCGGCGCGCGAACGCGTCATCGCCCGGCTAGGCGAAGGGCCCTACAAAGGCCTCTACTCCCTGGTCTCCGTGGCCGGCTTCGGATTGATCGCCGCCGGCATGGGCAAGGCGCCATCGATCGCACTGTGGAATCCGCCGGCCTGGGGACACTATGTGGCGATCTGGTTCATGCCCTTCGCGCTGATCCTGCTCGCGGCTGCTTTTATTCCCGGCAACCTGAAGCGGCTCACCGCGCATCCGATGCTGTGGTCGATCACCTTGTGGGCGCTGGTGCACCTGCTTGCCAACGGCGATTTCGCGGGCCTGCTGCTGTTCGGCGGCTTCGGCCTTTATTCCGTCTACGCCATGTGGTCACAGAACCGGCGCGGCGTACGGCCCGCGCAGACACGGCGGGCTGTCTGGGGGGATATCGGCGCCGTCGTCATCGGACTGGTCGCCTATGCACTGCTGCTGAAATTTCACGCCAGCCTGTTCGGTGTCGCAGTCTGGTACTGATTTATAACTGGATTAATGTTCACCGCAAAGACGCAAAGGAACGCGAAGGAAAAACGGAACCGAGACCGGGAATTGGATAGCGGTATGTAGTCGGCGGGCGACTTGTCCCAGCCACCCCGCGTGCAATGTCCAATTGGTGATTGATTTCGGCGCGCTCAGATCCGCCCGCCTTCCTTCGCGCTCCTTTGCGTCTTTGCGGTGAGGAATTATTTACGAATAAAAACAGGAGAACTAAGGAGTGAAAAAACAGATTCCGGAAGTACTGCTGACCTACGTCGACGGGCTGAGGTCGCACGACATTGCGAAGATAGCGGGCACGATGGCGCCGGAGTTGAAGTTCATTTCGGCCACGCGCATCCTCGACAAGGAGCCGGCGTTAACAATGCTGACCGCGCTTTACACCGGATTTCCGGACTGGAACTACAAGTACAAGGAAATCGAGGACCGCGGCCAGGGCAACTACGCGATCAAATGGGACCAGGGCGGCACGCACACCGGCACGTGGGCGATGCCTGGAATGGAACCATTCGCACCGACGGGAAAAGTCGTGCGCATCCCGGAACATTATTTCTATTACCGCATCGCCAACGACAAGCTGACGATCATTTTCCCGGAGCCTTTCGTCGGCGGCGCGCCGCGGGGCATCCTTGAACAGATCGGCGTAAAACTGCCACCACTCTAAAGCGAATCATTTCACCGCAAAGGCGCAAAGACGCGAAGGGAACGCAAAGAAAAGCAAGGCGGGATGGGAGAATGGAATCTAAGCTGAGCGGGCGTTCGGTGGCGAACGCGCCCCTTGTCGGAACCTGGCCATTGCAACAATTGCACTTACGGCGCCGCCTTTTCCTACTCTCCCTACCTAAACTTCTTTCCTTTGCGTTTCCTTTGCCTTTGCGTCTTTGCGGTGAAGGCCTTGAAGTAAGATAGCGAGCGATGCACAGATTCTTGCGAGCGGAATTGATGGCGGCATTGTTGCTGATGCCGGCGCCGGCATTTCTGCAGGCCGCTGCAGAAGTACCAGCACTGGCATTGTCCGGCGGGAGTTTCAGCAACGATGATGCGGGCAGCAGCGCCTATTTGCATGCGACCCCGACCCTCGACGCAAAGCAGGCTGAACTGTTTTCGCTCGGCTACAAGATGTTCAATAACCGCTGGGCGTTCTTCTGGTTCGAGAATGCGGAGTTCGGGCGCGGGCCGACTTCGAATGCGCAGTCCTGCACGACCTGCCACCTCAACAACGGCCGGGGTGTCGCACCCGCCACGCACGCCGTCATTGCGGGTGTGGCCGGCGCCGTGCGCGACCACCACATCACGGTGCCCTACGAACCCGCCCCGAACATGGTCATCCGCATCAGCCTCAAAGGTGACGGACCGCACGGCGGCCCCCTACCGCATCCCGAGTACGGAGACCAGTTGCAGATCTTCGGCGTGAAAGGAGTCGTGCCGGCGGAAGGCCAATTCAAGGTCGAGTGGCACGAAAAGGTTTCCACTCTGGCCGACGGCGAGCCGGTCGCACTACGTTTACCTGTCATAACGATAACGGACCTCGCCTATGCGCCGCTGGGCGATGACGCGATGATCGCGCCGCGACTGGCGCCGCCGCTGGTCGGCATCGGACTGCTCGAAGCAGTCCCCGAAGACACGATCGTGGCATTGGCTGCACGCGAACCCATCCAGGGCATCAAAGGCAAGCCCAACAGGGTATGGGACGAGAGCCAACACAAAATGATGCTCGGCCGTTTCGGCCTCAAGGCAAACCACGCCAGCATTCGCGAACAGATCGCGATCGCCTTCCTGAACGACATCGGCCTGAGTTCGCCGGTCTATCCCGACCAGAACTGCCCACCGGTACAAAAGGTCTGCAAGGAGCAGATGGTGGCCGGCAAACCCGAGATCACGAAACTTCGGCTCGATGCGACCGAACTTTATGTGCGTTCGCTGACGGTTCCCGTGCGCCGGCAAACGCAGGATCCGCAAGTGAAGCGCGGTGAAGCGTTGTTCGCACAAGCGCATTGCTCCGTGTGCCATCTGTCCGAATTGCGAACAGGCGAAACCGCGAGCCTGCCGCAGCTTGCCGGCCAGACGATCCACCCCTACACCGACATGCTGCTGCACGACATGGGCGACGGCCTGGCGGATGGCCGTCCCGACTTCCTGGCCGGCGCCAGCGAGTGGCGCACCCCGCCGCTGTGGGGCATCGGCCTGTCGGAGACGGTCAACGGCGCCAGCGCCTTTCTGCACGATGGCCGGGCCCGGAGTTTCACCGAAGCGATCATGTGGCATGGCGGCGAAGCCGAAGTGTCGCGTGAAGCGTTCCGGCATTTCCCGCGCGAAGACCGCGCGGCCCTCCTCGCCTTCCTCGGCTCTCTCTAATTCTCCTCCGACCTTCAATCCTTTGGCGCCCCCCTCCCCTTGAAGGGGAGGCAGACTAAGGTAAAGACCAGCAGAGGTGGTCCCAAGAAATCGGACAGCCGTATAAGTGAAGTTTCTGCTCTAATCGACGGCGCGAGCCGGATGAAAAGGAGCAAGACCGATGAAACGACCCCGCCGCAACCACGCAGCGGCCTTCAAGGCCAGGGTGGCAC
>JANXVW010000224.1 GCA_025351455.1 Betaproteobacteria bacterium
GCAATGCTTCATCTTCCGCATCGTCCCACGCCTTCGCGGCACGCTGGTCGAAGCGCGAACGGTTGCTGCGTTTCATCACCGCATCGTAGGCGCGATCGACGCTGATCCCGCGCTTCTCGATCAGTGCCGCCGCCGCCTGGCAGCCCGCTTCGATATCTTCCGTGGACGCCTGGGAATCGAAAATCCAGAGTTTCATTATTAGTATTCCTGCCTCGAGCGTACGTTCTTCGCTGATTCTAAAAAAATATCGGGACGAATGCGAGCGCGGGTGAAAATAAAAACACGGCCTCGCTTCGTGATCGGTACCGCCGGCCGTTCACTTCTTGCGCTGGATCGGCGCGGCATTGAGCCGGGCCGGCGCCAGATATTGCTGCCGGTAGATTTCGAAGGGCATGGTGTCCGCCGCTTCGATCTGGCGCTGTTCCTCGAGTGATTCCCTTGCCAGCCGGGCGAAACGGTTTTCCACGTCTGCCGGCAAGGGCAGGCTCTTGAGATGGCTGGCATGGCGCAGCGATTGTGCGAGGGAGAATCGGATATAGGAACCGCCGTGCCGTTCCCTCATTTCTTCAAGTATTCGGGCGGACGGGACGCAATTGGGTTGATCCAATGCGGCGAGGGCGCCCGCAAGCGCGTCTGCATAGGCGTGACCACCATGGGCGGCGTCGAGGGCGGTAGCGATCGGCTCGCATGCGTCCAGTGTGTGCCGGCTCCATTCAAGCAGTCCCACTTCCTGTCCCTGGCGTTCCAGGCGCAGGCCGGGCTCGCGGCCGCGCGCCGCAACGCGGTTCTGGTTGCGGCCGATGGCGGCGATTTCCTCGGGTGTATCCGGCGGGCTTTCTTCGAGCAGGCAATACAGCAGGAATATGTCGAGCAGCCGGATTGTCGAAGCGTTGATTCCGATCGCACAGAACGGATCGAGATCCATCAGGCGTACCTCGACGTACTCGACGCCGCGCTCACGCAATGCGTGCAGCGGCCTTTCTCCCGGCCGGATGACCCGCTTCGCTCGGATTTGTCCGTAGAACTCGTTCTCGATCTGCAGCAGGCTCGTAGCGATCTGGCGATAGTTGTCGCCGTCCCGGATGCCGATCGCTTCGTAGGCCGGGTAAGGTTTCGTCAGCGCATCGAACAGCGAGGCGCCGTAATTTTCCAGGTTGTTGTAGCTGACCGCGAGCGCCGCTTGGGCGTCGCTCTGATAGCCCAGCCGCCCCATGCGCAGCGAGGTCGCATGCGGCAGGTAGTAAGTGCCATCGGTCAGTTCGCGCAGTTCATGTTTACGGCCTTCGACGAAACTTGCGCACACTGCGGGAGACGCCCCGAACAGGTAGAACAGCAGCCACGCCTTGCGGCGGAAGTTGCGGATGAGGGCGAAATACGCGTCGTTCGGCTCGCCGATGTCCATCATCGGCCAGATGCTATCGGGCAGCGAAAAATTGTAGTGAATGCCGGAAATCATCTGCATGCGCCGGCCATAGCGGTACGACAGGCCGGTGCGGTATACCGTCTTCATGCGGCCGACGTTCGAGTTGCCATACTGGCCGATCGGCAGGAAGTCGTCCGCGGGCAGTCCGCAGGGCATGCTCGCACACCACATCATCTCGTCGCCGAGCGCGCGATATACGACCTGGTGGATGCGGGTCAGTTCTTCGAGGCACGATTCGACGCCGGTGTGAACGCCGGTGATGAGTTCGAGCTGCGATTCGCTGAAATCGGTGGTGATGTGCGGATGGGTCAGCGCCGAGCCGAGCGCCGGCGGATGCGGCGTCATGGCAAGCTTTCCGGCCGGGGCCACGCGCAGGCTTTCCTTCTCTATGCCGCGGCGGATGCCTTTGAGTACGGCAGGCGAAAGGGGGCGCAGTCGTTCCTGGATCTTGTTCAAACGGGAATGCCTCGGGCTGGAGGGCGGCTAAAGTAACAGAAATATGGGCGCTAATCGCGATGCCAAGAGCGGGACGGCGTTATTTGCCGAACGCCGCGACCACGTCCGCCACGAGCTGATCCTGGGCCCAGCGTTTTCCCTCCGGATCGACACCGGTGCGCACGATAATCAGGTCGTGACCGGGAACGATCGTCACGAACTGGCCTTTTCTGCCTGCCGTCGTGAAAGTACCGGACGGGACGCCCGGCATCTGATCGAGCAGCCAGAACTGTGCGCCGTAACCCCATTGGCCGGCCACCGCTGCCTTGGTGGGCGCGGGCGTGGCGGAAAATTTTACCCAGCCTTCTGGCAATAACCTCTTGCCGTTCCACACGCCGTCGTTCGCCAGCAGCATGCCGAAGCGGGTGAGGTCGCGCGCCGTCGTATAAGTCTGGCTCGATCCGACGAAGTTACCCAGGTGGTCGACTTCCATGCGCGTGTGATACATGCCCAGCGGATGCAGGAGTTCGTCGTAGGGAAAGCGCAGGTATTTCAGATCATCGCCGAGTTTGTGGCGCAGTTCGCGAAGCAGCAGCAGCGTATCGTTGTTGGCATACTTCCAGCGCGTGCCGGGCGCGACTTCCAGCGATGTGTTGGTCACGGCACTGATCACGTCCTGTCCGCCGAAGTAGACCGCGTAAGTATCGTCGCCCCCGCTGTAGAGTCCACTGGACATCCACAACAGCTGCTTGTGCGTGATGGCGTGACGCGGGTCACCGGGATAATTCCATTCCGGGATGCTCAACGGCTCATCGAGGTCCAGGATGCCGTGCTTGGCGGCGATGGCCAGCAGGGCGGCGGAAATACTTTTCGACGTTGACCACGTGCGATAGCCCGAGTAGATGCCGAATCCCGGTCGGTAGCGCTCGGCGATGATCTTGCCGTGTTTCACAATAAGGACGGCCGTCGTGACTACGCCAGCGCTGTTGCCATAGCTCCGGCCGTCGAAGGCGCGATCCAGTAACGGCGCAAGGGCGGGATAGCGTGCATCGAGGCCTCCAACGGGAAGATCGACGCGATCGCCGGCGGGAAACGGCAGGTTGGCGACATAGGGTGCGGGCGCGTACTGGACGTTCGGCAGCCGGGGAATGTCGCCGGCCTGCCAATGGGGCGGCAGGACCGTGCACCCCATGCTGTCGCGAAAAGCCGCGATGCGCACGATCGCTCCGGAAATGTCCGTCGCCGTGACGATCCTGCGTTTTTCGTCGATGACCGGATCGGGATAGCCCAGGCCTTCGACGTCGACCAGTTCGACTTTTTTGATGTCGTCCAGCGGACGCCCAGCGAAGAAATGCGCCGAACAGGTAAACAGCGCACGGAAGCCCGCTACAATCAACGGCTCCTTGAGATCCGCGATGCCGGCGGGGCGCTGATAGGGCGGCGCAGCAAAAGCCGGGGCAAGCAGCGATAGCAGAATGATCGACAGGGCGATATTGTTTTTCATGCACGCGCCTTTATTTATCTTTATTGACTGGCGAGCAATCCGGCTGGAAACGGGCCGAACGATTCGTCGGAGCCGAAGGGTAACATGCAAACCATCGCCTGCAGGGCAGGTGATTTCGCCGCAAAATAGAAAGAACTCATGCCGCCATTCACACAAGCACTCGTCATTGCCAACGTCGTTGTCTATTTGCTGGAAACGCAGATGGGCAATGTGCTCTTCCAATGGTTCGCCCTCTGGCCGGGTGCCGGACCGGGCCTGGCAATCCTGCCCATTTTCACGCCGTGGCAACTGGTCAGCTACAGTTTCCTTCACGGCGGCCTGATGCACCTCGCGTTCAACATGTTCGCGCTCTGGATGTTTGGCGGCGAACTTGAACGGGTATGGGGCGCGCGCCGCGTGGCCATGGCTTACTTTGCCAGCGTCGTGAGCGGCGCGGTGGCGCAGTTATTGGTCGGTGGGATGTTCGGCCCCAGCGGCGGTCCCGTTGTCGGCGCTTCGGCCGGCGTGTTCGGCATCCTGCTGGCCTACGCTCTCGTTTTCCCGAACCGCAGAATCGTGCCGTTGATTCCGCCCATTCCCATGCCGGCACGCGTTTTCGTGCTGCTCTACGCCGTGCTCGAACTGGTACTTGGCGTCACCGGCACGCAGGCGGGCGTGGCGCACTTCGCGCACCTGGGCGGATTGCTCGGCGGGTGGCTGGTCTACAAGTACGGTCGCGCGCGCCCGGGGAACTGGCGCGGACTGCGCTAGCGTCGCCTTAAGAAAGATCAAAGGTAAAAGTGAAATTCCAAGGCTGAGGCGCGTCAGCGCGCGCCGTTTCTACTTTCACCTTTCACCTTTCACCTAACCTCCTCTTCGCCCCTGTTCCGGGGCGAACGCTATTGGACCTCGATCTCGAAGAGTCGAGGCGTCTGGGGCACCATCTCCACATCGAAATACACGCGGCCGATTTCGCGTTCGTCTGTCGTCTCGACCTGCAGCTTCCAGTCACCCGGCTGATAGTTGTTTTTCGCGCCGTAGCCGCGGAAGCCCTTTTCGCGTCCGCCGATTATCTTGATGGGAATGGAGTCCTGCAGTTTCCACTTGCCTGTCGCGTCTTTCCAGTACCAGCGCATCAGCACCTGGTCGGAAAAACGCGCGGGTGAAAACAGACGGAAATAGACGAAGATCCGGTCTCCCGGCTGGGCGAGGAACTTCTGGTCGCTATTTTCCCAGATGCGCCAGAACGGACGCTCGTGGCTGAGTTTGAACGTATCCTCGCTGCGCTCGACGTTGTGATACACCCCGATGAAACGCAGCGAAAGCGGTACCGGCGGAATCAGCCTGACGAGGTAAAGCGACAGGAATACGACCAGCACCAGGCCGAAAGGCATGAGGATCTGCCGGCGCGCCTGCTGCACGCGGTCCGGGGCATGGATGTGAATGCGCCGGTAGATCACGGCCAGCGGCACGCAGCCGACCAGCATCGACAGCAGGAAGACGAACGGACCGATCGATCCCACGACTACCGGGACGATACCTGCGCAGAACGATAGCAGGCAAAGCCCGAAAAGGGCGAACTTGAGCGACAAGCCAAATTGCGCTTTGAGCCGTTTGGATTCATTGGCCACCAGCAGCGCGGCGAGCACGAGCATGAATGCGAACGACACGAATAGCGAGGCGCTCTTGAAGAAGAAAAGCGTGTAAAGATTGAGCAGCGTGCCGAGCAGGAAATGGACAAGCGCGGTGCGATACTCGAAGTACCAGCGCTTCGGGCCGGCCATCGTGGCCGTATCGCGGACGGGTTCGCCCTCGGCAAAGAACATCTGCATCAGGATCACGGCGATGAGCAGCAGGTACACGGCCTGCTGGATGATTGTCGACCACGCGTCGATGCGGTCGAGCATCGCGATGTCGAACACGAAACCGCCCACGAACGCCGCAATGTCGAAAGCCTGTTCGTTCTTTTTGTAGCGAAGCCTGAGCCGCTGTAACAGGGAAGGGGGCGCTGCGTTTTGTATCATCTTGTCGGTCGGCTGGGGGCTTGGGGAAAGGCGGTCCGCCTTTCCGGCATCGTCGCGTCGCCGGCATTGTCGCGTCGCAATGGGCAACGGGGAATCATGATCTTGCCGGATGAAGGCGGTCAAGCCCGATAAGGACAACGCCGCAGGGAGATTGGTTCGCGCCTCGCGTCCGTATTGGTTTGCCTGGTATTGGGATCCTTTGCCATGGCTGCGATCGCCGCGGATGACGACGCGACTGCGGCCGCCGACGGCCGTCCTCGCCCCGAAACCGGTGACATCGGTTCGGTCAAAGCAGGCCTGCCACCAGGTTGATGGTCAGGGCCAGGATGCCGGTGGAGTAGAAGAACGAAATGATGCCGTGGGTCAGTGCGAGGCCACGGAATGCCCGGTCGGTGATCTGGACGTCGGAGACCTGGAACGTCATGCCGATCGTGAAGGAGAAGTAGACGAAATCCATGTACGTGGGTTTGTCGTCTCCCGGAAACTCCAGCCCCTTTTTCGCTGCCGATCCGTCGACGGTGGCGTAATAGTCGTGGGCATAATGCAGCGCGAAAATGACATTGATGAACGCCCACGAAAGCACGATGGTCGCGACGACCAGGGCGATCCGCACGATTTTTTCCAATTCCGCGGCATTCCTGATCAGCGGCACCTCTCCCGCGATGGCGACCAGGCTCGCGCTGGCGGCAATCAGGGTCAGAAGCAGGACGGTCCACTTGCCGGCATCCTGCTGTGCAGCGATGCGCTTCATCGTGTCGGGCGGGGTGCTCCGCAACGCGAAAAGCAGGAACATGGCGACCAGCACACCCGTATCCCAGGAAAGAATGAAACGCAGCCGGCCCGGCATGGAACTCAGGCCCGACAGAAGCAGGTAAACGAGCGCTCCGCTTGCAATGGCAGCGGCCAGGCGCGGCCGCCGCAGTCGCAGCCAAAGGATGCTCACTTGCGCATGATCGATTTTCTTCGCTGCCACGTTGGGTCCTCGCTTATCCGATTGCGCGGCAACCAAAAAGTTACGGCCGAACGTCCATCACGGAATCCGTGGCTTCGGCCATCAGGCGGCGTTCCGGACGCTGGCTACTTGACGGTCAGCTTGGACTCGTGGAGCTTTGCGCCCGCCGCATCCGTGACGGTGACTGTCCACTCGCCGGCGATATGCAGGGATTTGCTGGCCCAGGTTCGCCACGGGCTGCCGCCGATCTTCAGTTCCGCCGGGTAGGTCTGGCCGTTGATCTCCCAGGTCACCGTCAGCGTTTCGCCTGCGGCATCGTCGACTTTCATCCAAAGGTAAGCCCTCTCTCCCGGCGCGAAGACGGAGGATTCGTCGGCGACCTTGCGATCGACCACGGTTTTCCCCAGTTTTGCTTCGGTTATCTTCCCGGCGGCGAGCGCCAGCGCAGGCACGAGCAACGCAAGCATTGCACACACAGCGAAGAATCTTTTCATCGCGGATCTCCCTTGATCAAAAAATACATCCGACCGATAAATCATACGTCGATTCCGTCCGCTGCTGTGAATTGTGGAAGAATTGCAGCGGAACCGACTCGCAGGGGGTGACCGATGAAATTGCTGACCGACCGTGAACGCGCCACATTGATGCCAGCCGAATTCGCATCCTTCGCCGGCCCGATCCCGACTCAGATTGTTTCCAGCGACGAATATGCACCGATTGCGCAGACGCCCGCGCAAGCCGAGGTCGAGGCGAGGCTCAAGCTGCTGGCCGAAGAGCTCGCCCGCCGGCAGGGCATGAGTCGCCGGCAGTTCCTGCGCACCGCCGCCGGGATGGCGGCGGCATTCGTGGCGATGAACGACGTTTATGGACCGCTGTTCGACGTGGGCCGCGCCGAAGCCGCGACACCGGAACTCGCGGCCGCGCGCGCGGAAGAGCTGTCCGGGCAGTTCGTGCTCGACGGCCACACGCATTTCCTGCGCGACGACACGCAGATCCAGACATTCGTGCGCATGCGCGAAGCGGTGGGCAAGGCCGGATGGAATCCGGACCTGATCGACAAGCCGCAGACCATCGAGGACCTCAAGTTCGACAACTACGTCAAGGAAATCTACCTCGACAGCGACACCAAGATCGCGCTGATCAGCAGCGCGCCCTCGGATGTTACGGCGGATTGGTTCCTGACCAATCCCATGACGGCGGCGGCGCGTGCGCGCATCAACGACCGCTTCGGGTCCAGGCGCATGCTGAGCCACGCGATTTTCACACCAGGCCAGCCGGGTTGGCTGGATGAAGTGGACCGCGCCATCGCCGAGGACAAGCCGGACTCGTTCAAGGGTTACACCATCGGCGACAACACGCACAAGGATCTGAGCCGGTATCCGTGGCGGCTGGACGACGAGAAGCTGCTCTACCCTTTCTACGCAAAGCTCCAGCAAGCGGGATTGCGCAACATTTGCGTGCACAAGGGGTTGTTCCCGCCGTCGATCGAGTCCCAGTACCCGCACCTGCGTGCGTACACGGACGTGCGCGACGTCGGCAAGGCTGCAAAAGACTGGCCGGACCTGAACTTCATCGTCTATCACTCGGCGTATCGTTTTCCTGGCGGCGGTACGCCCGAGGAAGCGCTGGCGCAATTCGATTCGACCGGGCGCATCGAGTGGGTCACCGATCTCGCCGAGATTCCGCAGAACTATGGCGTAAGCAATGTCTATGGCGACCTCGGCCAGGTGTTCGCGGTGACGGCTGTGGCGCAACCACGACTGGCCGCCGCGATCATGGGCATGCTGGTCAGGGGACTGGGTGCGGATCACGTGGTGTGGGGCACTGATGCGGTCTGGACCGGCGCACCCCAGTGGCAGATCGAAAGCCTGCGCCGCCTGGAAATTCCACAGGACATGCAGGACAAACATGGCTTCACGCCACTCGGCTCCGCCACCGGCGAAGTCAAGAGCGCGATCTTCGGCATGAATTCAGCACGGCTCTACGGCATCGAGCCGACGGTGTATGCGAACCTCGATGATGGCCTAGTAAAGCTCAAACGTGAATATCTCGCCGCGGGAGGTGTGCGAAGCAATCTGCGATACGGATATGTGGCGCGGGGTTAACGCCGCATCGTTTGGTAATGGCTGCAAACATCTGTACGGGCACGTTGTAGGCCGGGGGCAGCCCGGCAGCTGGTCACTTTCCTTGCGCGGCCTAGGAAAGTGACCAAAGGAAGGCCGCCCCTGATGCCGCGCCCCCTTGTCAGGGGGTGCCCCTGTGCTGCCTGACTCGACAAGGCGGCTGCGGAACTCGACCTGGGAGGGCACACAAAACGTGCCCTCCCATGGGACTCGAACAGTCCTCGCCGACACCCCCTTGTCGAGTCGAGCTGCTTGGCGCGTCAAAAGGGGTCCTTAGGTGGGCGCCGTGCAGTGTTGAAGGAATTTGCCAGAACGATCATCACTACCTACGACTGAGATCTTTGCACTCAAGTAGTACATGATTTAGAGTCCCCGCTAGCAGCCTGTCGGACTTGAGTTGATATTGCGAGCCATAGTGGCCATGGAAAGCAAGCGGGACACAGAAAGAAGTAAATTGGGCGCGATGCGCTCTGAGCGGGGTTTGTGCGCACCGGTACCTGCTCGTTTATCCTGCCA
>JANXVW010000238.1 GCA_025351455.1 Betaproteobacteria bacterium
GCGTCCGACCTTTTCATCTCGGCGGGCGCACCGGTATCGATCAAGATCCTCGGCATCATCATGCCGGTCAACCAGCAGATCATCGATCCGGAGACCGCGCGCAAGATCGCTTATGAAACCATGAGCGACAAGCAGATCAGGGAATTCGAGGAAACCTTCGAGATGAATTTCGCCCAGGTGGTCCCCGACATCGGGCGCTTCCGGGTGAACGTGTTCCGCCAGCGCGGCAACGTGGCGATGGTAATCCGCTTCCTGAAGAGCGGGACCGTGGGGATCGACAAGCTCAAGCTGCCGGCGATCCTGAAAGAACTGATCATGGAAAAACGCGGCTTCGTCGTCGTCGTGGGCTCTACCGGCTCGGGAAAATCGACCACGCTGGCCGCCATGATCGAGCACCGCAACGCGCTCAAACCGGGCCACATCCTGACCATCGAAGACCCGATGGAATTCGTGTTCCGCAACGACAAGTGCGTGATCAACCAGCGCGAAGTCGGCACCGACACCCGCTCCTACGAAAACGCGCTGGTCAACGCCATGCGCGAAGCGCCCGACCTGATGATGATCGGCGAAATCCGCGATCGCGAAACACTGGGCCACGCGCTGTTGTACGCGCAGACGGGCCACTTGTGCATTTCCACGCTGCACGCGAACAACAGCTATCACGCGCTGAACCGGATCATCAATTTCTTCCCCTATGACGCACGCACGTCGCTGCTGTCCGATTTGTCGATCAGCCTGCGCGCCATCATTTCGCAGCGCCTGGTCAAGGCCAACGACGGCACGCTGGTCGCCGCGGTCGAGGTCATGCTCAACACCAAGCACATCGCGGAACTGATCAAGAAGGGCGAAATCGATCAGATCCGCGAGGCCATGGAACAAAGCCTCTCCCCCGGATCGAAGACTTTCGAGCAGGCCTTGTTCGAGTTGTATATGGCCGGCACGATCGCCAAGGACGAGGCGCTGAAGAACTCCGATTCCTCGACCAACCTGTCGTGGCTGATCAACAACTTCGAACAGAAGGCCGCCGGCAAGCTCGGCGAAAGCCCGACGGGGCGCGTCATGATCAAACCGGGTGCGGGTTACTCGTTCAATGAGATCAAGCTGAACATGGACGAGGAAAAGAGCTGAACCGCTTCCCTTCGCCGGCCGGATCGCGGCCCATTCTCTGCCAATGACCTCTGCGACTTTCGAACTCGCGCGGGAACTCATCTCGCGCGTATCCATTACGCCCAACGATGGCGGTTGCCAGGCGCTCCTGGCGCAACGCCTGGCCAGGCTCGGCTTCACCATCGAGCACTTGCGCTACGGCGACGTCGATAACCTCTGGGCACGCCGCGGGAGCACCAAACCCCTGGTCTGTTTCGCCGGCCATACCGACGTCGTCCCAACAGGTCCGCTGGACCAGTGGCATTCGGATCCCTTCCAGCCCACGGTGCGAGACGGCGTGCTTTATGGGCGCGGCGCAGCCGACATGAAATCCTCCATAGCAGCCTTCGTCACGGCAATCGAAGGCTTCCTCGCGCAGCATCCCGATCATCCAGGCTCAATCGCGCTGCTGATCACATCGGACGAGGAAGGGGTTGCCGTTAACGGTACCGTCAAGGTGGTCGAGACCTTGCGTGCCCGTGGCGAGGCGATGGACTACTGCATCATCGGCGAGCCCTCCTCGGTCGCTGTGCTCGGCGATACCATGAAGAACGGTCGCCGCGGCTCCCTCTCTGGCGACCTGCTGGTGCGCGGCGTTCAGGGCCATATCGCGTATCCGCATCTGTCGCGCAATCCGATCCATCAATTCGCACCGGCGCTGGCCGAGTTGTCCGCCGCGCGATGGGACGACGGCAACGAATATTTCCCGCCGACAACCTGGCAGGTTTCGAACATTACTGCGGGAACCGGCGCGACCAACGTGATCCCAGGTGAATTGCGGGTGTTGTTCAACTTTCGTTTCTCGACCGCCAGCAGCGAGGAGTCGCTCAAGTCGCGTGTGCAAGAAGTGCTGGACCGGCACGGCCTCGACTATGGGCTGACGTGGTGGCTCTCCGGTCGGCCGTTCCTGACGCCGAAAGGCAAGCTCGTGGAAAGCCTGTCACGTGCCGTGAAGAATGTCACCGGGCGCACCCCTGAACTTTCCACCAGCGGGGGCACTTCCGATGGCCGCTTCATCGCCGATGTCTGCCGCGAGGTCGTCGAACTCGGCCCGATCAACGCATCGATCCACAAGCTCGACGAGCATATCGTGCTGGCCGATCTGGACGCACTTTCCCGCATTTATCAGTTCACGCTCGCCGACATCCTGAATGGCCTCTGAAGTGCACGCCGGACAACAGTCCGTCCGCGGGTGGCTCAAAGCCACAGTAGAGCGTTTCGAGAAGGCAGGACTGTACTTCGGCCATGGCAGCACCAACGCCTACGACGAAGCCGCCTACCTGTTGCTGCATACGCTGCATCTGCCGCTGGACGATCTGGATTCTGTATTCGAACGCCGGCTCACGTCGATCGAAGTGGCCTCCCTGGAAGACATCGTGCGCAGGCGAGTTGACGAGCGCGTGCCGGCTGCGTACCTGACTCGTGAAGCCTGGCTGGGGGATCACCGTTTTTACGTCGATGAACGCGTCATTGTTCCGCGTTCCTTTATTGCGGAGTTGCTGCGCGACGAGCTGTATCCCTGGATCGATGACGGGCAGCCGGTCGTCAGGGCGCTCGACCTGTGCACCGGGTCCGGTTGCCTGGCGATTCTGCTGGCCCTGACTTTCCCCGACGCCGAGGTCGATGCGACGGACTTGTCTGCGCAGGCGCTGGAAGTCGCGACACGCAATGTCGCCGACTACGGATTGCGGGATCGGGTGCATTTGACCCACGGCGACCTGTTTGCGGGCCTGCCCGGACATTACGACGTGATCGTGTCCAACCCGCCCTACGTGAACCGGCCGTCGATGGAAAATTTGCCTCCGGAGTTTCAGGCGGAGCCGCAGATGGCGCTTGCCGGCGGCGAAGACGGCCTAGATATCGTGCGGGCCCTGCTGGCGCAAGCAGGTGCGCATTTGAACGAACGCGGGATTCTGGTCGTCGAGATCGGACACAACCGCGACGAACTGGAACAGGCTTTCCCCGACCTGCCGTTTACCTGGCTCGAGACCTCGGGCGGTGACGGCTTGGTCTTTCTGCTGACGGCGGCGGATCTGCGTCGCTGACGTCGTCGTCCTCGACCGCCTCGGGCGCGCTGCCTGACCATTCCAGCAGTTCGCTGATTTCGGCTTCCTTGAGTTCGATCCAGTTGCCGCGCTTGAGCCGCGGTGGCAATGACACGATGCCAAAGCGCACGCGCATCAGGCGGCTGACCTGCAGGCCCAGCGCCTCGAACATACGCCGCACCACCCGGTTCCTGCCCTCCTTCACTACCGCACGGTACCAGCGGTTGCGGCCCTCGCCGCCCTGATCTTCCAGCAACTCGAAGTGGGCGTCGCCGTCGGAGAGCCGCACGCCTTTCTTCAATTCCTGGACCTGTGCCGGGGTCAGCGTGCCGAACAGGCGCACCGCGTATTCGCGCTCGACTTCAAAGCGCGGATGCATGAGCCGGTTGGCGAGTTCTCCGGAAGTGGTGAATATCAGCAATCCGCCGGTGTTGAAATCCAGGCGCCCCACCGCCAGCCATTTGGCGCTGCGGATGACGGGCAGCTTCTCGAACACGCTACGCCGGCCCTGCGGGTCGTCGCGGCTGACGATTTCCCCGTCGATCTTGTGATAGACGATGACCCGCGGCAGGCGCGTGGTGACCTTGAATTTGATCTGGCGACGGCCCACCTGGATCATATCCTCGGTCGTCACGCGCATGCCGAGCGTAGCCGGCTCGCCGTTGACCTTGACCTTGCCCGCCTTGATGACTTCTTCCATTGCACGGCGCGACCCCAGGCCCGACTGCGCCAGCACTTTCTGCAGCTTCTGCGAACGCAGTGGCCCCGTGGCGGAGGGGGCAGAGGGCGGTGAAGGCGGACCGCGCTTCGAAGTCGGCCGCGCTGGTCGTCTCGTCCCTTTCGCTACCGCCGGCGTGCTCTTGGGCGTGCGCCGCGGCGCGGCGCGGCGTTTGCCTGGTTCCGAATTCGGGCTGGCCGCCATCAGGCAGGTCTCCGTTCTATCATCGCCTGCGCAAGCGTGCCGCTGTCGACATGTTCAAGTTCTCCGCCCACGGGCAAGCCGCGCGCGATGCGTGACACTTTCATGCCGCGCGCTCCCAGCAATTCGCCGACGTAATGCGCCGTCGCTTCCCCTTCCACGGTGAAGTTTGTAGCAAGAATGGTTTCCTTGACGATGCCATCGAGCGCGCGTTTTACAAGTCGGTCGAGATGAATGTCCTTCGGTCCAATGCCGTCGAGCGGCGACAACCGGCCCATCAGCACGAAGTACATGCCATCATAAACCTGTGCCTGCTCCATCATCAGTAAATCTGCCGGCGTTTCGACAACGCACAGCGACGCCTGGTCACGACGCTGCGAACTGCACAGCTCGCAAACCGGAAGCTCCGTGAAATTATTACAACGTTCGCAGTGCCTGACTTTCGCCAGGGCCTGGTCGAGCGCGCGGCCGAGACGCAGCGCGCCCGGGTGATCCCGCTGCAACAAGTGGAACGCCATGCGTTGCGCCGACTTCGGCCCGACGCCGGGCAGGCAGCGCAGAGCGTCGATCAGTTCTTCGAGAGTTGAGGGAGATTTCATATGTGACTCAGATCGCGATTGGGCGATTGGGCGATTGGGCGATTGGGCGATTGGGCGATTAAGTGATGGGTAATGGCACTAATTCGTTCACCGATTAGCCCAATCGCCTGCTTAATCACTCAATCGCTGCCCTCAAAACGGCAACTTCATTCCCGGCGGCAACCCGAATCCCGACGTCAACCCGCCCATTTTCTCCTGCGTGAGCGCCTCGACACGGCGCACGGCATCGTTTACCGCCGCGGCAACCAGATCTTCGAGCATATCCTTGTCGTCGCCCATCAGGCTCGGATCGATGTTTACGCGCTTGACGTCATGGCGCCCGGTCATGGTGACCTTGACCATGCCGGCCCCCGCCTGGCCCTCGACTTCCGTCGCGGCGATTTCGTCCTGCGCCTTCTTCAGGTTTTCCTGCATTTGCTGGGCCTGTTTCATGAGGCCGGCGAGCTGACCTTTCATCATGTCTGTCTTCCTTACTGAACCGGTTTGATCGAAGTATCCTTGACCCGCGCATCGAAATTCTCCACCAGTTCGCGCACGAACGGGTCGGCGTCGATGGACTCGATCGCCCTGGCCAGTTTCGCCTGTCGCTCCTGGGTTTCGATTTCAGCGGGTGTCTTGCCGCTGCCGCCGGTGGAGATGCGCAGACGCAGCTTGCGTCCGAAGTAATCTCCGAGGGCGGATTGCAGTTTTTCGGTATAGGCCTTTTCCAGGAGATGCTTGTGCGCCTCGGGCACGACCAGTTCGACGTTATCCCCCTGCAAGGACTGAAACTCGCAATTATCCCCGAGCATGCGCGCCATGCCACCGACCTTGATGCGCCCGACCAGGTTCCTCCAGTCCGACAACTCCGCCTCGATGGGCGGGGATTCCACCGCAGGCGCGCTCGCCACATACGGCGCTTGCGGTTGGGTCGCAGCGCGGGTCGCGGCGAGACTTGCCGCCGGATTTGCAGGCGGACGGACCGTTGCCGGTCGCGCGGCAGGGGGCGCGGCGGCAACCTTGCCCTCCTGCTCGAGCGGCACGAAGGCCAGCATGCGCATCAATGTCATGGTAAAGCCGGCGAATTCATCCGGCGCCAGGCTAAGATCGCGCCGCCCGTGCAGGGCAATCTGATAGAGCAACTGCACATCCTCCGCGCTAAACGCGTTGCCGAGCGCAACAAGCGTGTCGCGCTCGGGTTCGTCGTCGGCCAGCGCATCGGGAATGGTCTGCGCCAGCGCAATCCGGTGCAGCAGCGTCGCAAGTTCCTGCAGCGCGGTCTCCAGGGACAGGCTGCGCGCCGCCATGCGATCGGCTTCAGCCAGCAGCGCCGGCCCGTCGCCGCGAGTCAGGGCCTTGAGGATGGAGAAAAGGTAACTGCGATCCACGGCGCCCAGCATCTCGCGCACGGACGCCTCTTCCACTTTTCCCGCACCGTGCGCAATCGCCTGGTCGAGCAGCGACAGCGCATCGCGCATGCTGCCCTCCGCCGCGCGTGCAATCAGATTCAAAGCCGGAATATCGAATGTAATGCCTTCCTTGCCGAGCACGTTCTCGAGCTGGCCGCGGATCTGCCCCAGCGGGATCTGTTTCAGGTTGAACTGCAGGCAGCGCGACAGGACCGTCACCGGGATTTTCTGCGGATCGGTGGTCGCCAGGATAAACTTTACATGCGACGGCGGCTCTTCCAGGGTCTTGAGCATCGCATTGAACGCGCTGCGCGACAGCATGTGCACTTCGTCGATGATGTACACCTTGAAGCGCCCGCTGGTCGGCGCATACATCGCGTTCTCCAGCAATTCGCGCATGTTGTCGACCTGGGTGTTGGACGCGGCATCGAGTTCGATCAAGTCGATGAAGCGGCCGGCATCGATCTCGACGCAGGCCGCGCATTTTCCGCAGGGCGTGGCGGTCACGCCTGTTTCGCAGTTGAGCGCCTTGGCGATGATCCGGGCGAGCGTGGTCTTGCCAACCCCGCGCGTACCGGTCAGCAGATAGGCATGATGCAGCCGGTTTTGTGTAAGCGCATTGCTGATGGCGCGCACCACATGTTCCTGGCCGACCAGTTCAGCGAAATTTTTCGGGCGCCATTTGCGCGCCAGCGCGAGCGTCATCTCAGGCTCTCACCAAAGCATGCTCAACAAACGCACTCACCGCGGAGGACGCGGAGGGAAACTCTTTCGATTGAGGGCAAATGGGCGGTATCTTGTGGGTGTCTCGCCGCAAATCAGCGGTAGATTGTGACGTCGTTGCGTCCATCAGCCAATGAATACCGGATCCAAATAGAACATTTCGGAATTTCGTCTTTCCTCTGCGCCCTCTGCGGTGAGCGCTTCTCTTGTAGGGGTGGCGAGCCTTACCCCCGGCACTTGCAAGAAATAGCTGTGGCTGCTTCCTTCCGGACCTGACCAGTTTCACTACCATGCAATGCGGGGAGGCCCGCCATTGAAACTCGTAAGGCGTGAGGCGCCAGGCGTGAGGCGGTGGACGGTCGCGTTTGCGCGCCACTTCCGTAAGACCCTCACTCCTCACCCCTCTCGCCTCACCATCGAAGTCGCTACGCGACTGCGACCGGTATCTTGCCTATCTTCGACTGCCATTCGCGCGGGCCGGTCTGGTGCACCGAGGTGCCGTTGACGTCGACCGCCACCGTGACCGGCATGTCCTTCACATCGAATTCGTAAATCGCCTCCATGCCGAGGTCGGCAAACGCCACGACGCGCGAGGCCTTGATGGCTTTCGACACGAGGTAGGCGGCACCGCCGACTGCCATCAGGTAGACCGCCTTGTGTTTGCGGATCGATTCGATCGCTGTCGGGCCGCGTTCGGCCTTGCCGATCATGCCGAGCAGTCCCGTCTTCGACAACATCGTCTCGGTGAATTTATCCATGCGTGTGGCTGTGGTCGGTCCGGCCGGACCAACTGCCTCGTCGCGCACCGCGTCGACCGGTCCGACGTAGTAAATGAACCGGCCGGTGAAATCGACGCCCACCGGCAGGCCTTCTCCTTTGGCCAGCAAATCCTGGATGCGCTTGTGCGCCGCGTCCCGGCCGGTCAGTATTTTGCCGTTCAGCAGAAGCGTCTCTCCCGGTTTCCAGCCGGCAATTTCCTCGCGTGTGACTTTGGCGAGGTCAATCCGTCGCGAGGACGGCGCCGGCGCCCAGTGCACGTCGGGCCAGCGATCGAGGCTCGGCGGATCAAGTCGGGCAGCGCCGCTGCCATCCAGCGTGAAATGCGCGTGGCGCGTGGCCGCACAGTTCGGGATCATCGCCACCGGAAGCGATGCCGCATGAGTCGGATAGTCCAGGATTTTCACGTCGAGAACCGTGGTCAATCCACCCAGCCCCTGTGCACCGATGCC
>JANXVW010000287.1 GCA_025351455.1 Betaproteobacteria bacterium
CCGGTGTAGAGCTGCCTGGGCCGGCCGATCTTCTGTTCCGGGTCGGCGATCATCTCGTTCCATTGCGCGATCCAGCCCACCGTTCGCGCGAGCGCGAATATGCAGGTGAACATCGAAACAGGGATGCCCAGCGCGCGCTGCACGATGCCGGAATAGAAATCCACGTTCGGATAAAGCTTGCGGCTGACGAAGTAATCGTCTTCCAGCGCGATTTTTTCCAGCGCCATGGCCAGCTTGAACAGGCGGTCGTTTTGCAGGCCCAGTTCGTTGAGGACTTCGTAGCAGGTTTCGCGCATGAGCTTCGCGCGCGGATCGTAGTTCTTGTAAACGCGGTGGCCGAAGCCCATGAGCTTGACGCCGGAATTCTTGTCCTTGACCTTGGTAATGAAATCACCGATCTTGGACACATCGCCGATTTTCTCGAGCATGTTCAATGCGGCCTCGTTGGCGCCGCCGTGCGCAGGCCCCCACAGGCAGGCAATTCCCGCTGCGATGCAGGCAAAGGGATTGGCGCCCGACGAACCGGCCAGCCGCACGGTGGACGTCGAGGCATTCTGCTCGTGATCCGCATGCAGGATGAAAATGCGGTCCAGCGCGCGCACCAGCACCTCGTTCACCAGGTATTCTTCAGCGGGCACCGCGAACATCATGCGCATGAAGTTGGCGGAATACGAAAGGGAGTTCAGCGGATACACGAAAGGCTGGCCCATCGTGTATTTGTAGGCCATTGCCGTGATCGTCGGCATCTTCGCAATCAGGCGGAACGCGGAAATATCCCGGTGCGCAGGATTATTCAGGTCCAGCGAGTCGTGATAAAACGCGGACAACGCGCCGACGGTGCCGACCATGACCGCCATCGGATGCGCATCGCGCCGGAATCCGCGGAAAAAATTGTTGAGCTGGTCATGAACCATCGTGTGGCGCGTGACGGTGGTAACAAATTGCTCCTTCTGCTCCCTGTTCGGCAGTTCGCCGGTCAGTAACAGATAGCAAACCTCCAGAAAGTCGCAATGCTGGGCCAGTTGCTCGATCGGATACCCCCGGTAGAGCAGTACGCCGGCATCCCCGTCTATATAAGTGATCGCGGAACGACAGCTTGCCGTGGAAAGGAATCCTGGATCGTAGGTAAATTTTCCGGCCTTGCCGAGCAAGGTGCGGATATCAACCACGTCCGGACCGATGGAGCCGCTGAGAACGGGAAATTCGATGGGCTGAACGCCATCATTGAATGACATTGTTGCGGTGCGCTGTTTCTCCATGATCCCGCTCGCTTTCAGCCCATTAAAGCTTTAAGTTTAACAGCTTCTTGCAACCTTTAAAGTTCAGGATGCGCTGCAATAACAATTAGTCAAATAATTTGATGATCCGAGCGGCTTCCGCATCCGGCGGAGGCGTTTTCCCGTTCAGGAAATCCCACAAATCGTTGTCCGGATAGTCGAGCAATCGTTTGAACGTCGCAAGTCCGGTGGGCGACAAATTTTCCAAATGACGGTCCAAAAATTTTGCCAGCACCAGATCCAGCTCGAGCAATCCGCGCCGGCATTGCCAGCGGATGCGGTCGGCTTCGGCCATCGCCGGTTACACCGCGCGCTTGACCATCAGGTCCTTGATCTTGCCGATCGCACGCGTCGGATTGAGCCCTTTCGGGCAGACATCGACGCAATTCATGATCGAATGACAGCGGAACAGCCGGTAAGGATCTTCGAGGTTGTCGAGGCGTTCGCTCGTAGCTTCATCCCGGCTGTCCGCCAGAAAACGATAGGCCTGCAGCAGTCCAGCGGGGCCGACAAACTTGTCCGGATTCCACCAGAACGACGGGCAGGCGGTCGAACAGCACGCGCACAGGATGCACTCATACAGCCCGTCGAGTTCCTCGCGCTCGGCCGGCGATTGCCGCCTCTCCTTTTCCGGCGAAGGCTGGTTGTTGACCAGATAAGGCTTCACCGAATGGTATTGCTTGAAGAACTGCGTCATGTCCACGATCAGATCGCGGATCACCGGAAGTCCCGGCAATGGACGCAATTCCACCGGCTCTTTCAGGTCGCTCAGTCGCGTGATGCAGGCCAGCCCGTTCTTGCCGTTGATGTTCTTAGCGTCCGAACCGCAAACCCCTTCGCGGCAGGAACGCCGCAGGGACAGCGAATCGTCGACCGACTTGATGCGGATCAATGCGTCGAGCAGCATGCGGTCCGACGGCTGCATCTCGACGTCATAGTCCTGCATCCTGGGCTGTGAATCCTTGTCCGGATCGTAGCGGTAAATCCTGAATTTCATGCGGTCTCCGTGAAATCAAGGCCGGGGTAAAAAGCTACAGCGGCGAAAGCGCGCTGTTTCTTCAATTCCGGCCGCAAATGCCTGGGCTTCGTTCAATACGTCCTGACCTTCGGTTCTACGCTCTGGACTGTAAGCGGCTTCATGTGCACCGGCTTGTAATCGAGCCTGCTGCTTTCCTTGTACCAGAGCGTGTGCTTGAGCCAATTGACGTCGTCGCGCTGATGGTGGTCGGCACGGTCATGCGCGCCGCGGCTTTCGTTGCGTGCCTCGGCCGAAACCAGCGTGGCCACGGCAACCTCGATCAGATTGTCGAGCTCCAGCGCCTCGACACGCGCTGTGTTGAACACCTTGCTCTTGTCGCCGATCTGCGTGCGCTTTACGCGCTCCGCCGTTTCCTTTATTTTCTTCACGCCCTCGATGAGCATGTCAGGGAAACGGAATACGCCGCAGTGTGCTTGCATGATGCGCCGCATCTCTGCACCCACTTCGTGCACGCTTTCACCTCCCTGCTGGCTGTCGAGCCTCGCCAGCCGCGCGGAGGTCTTGTCGGCGGCATCTTTCGGCAGATCCTTGTGGCCAGGATTTTCCTTCAGGAAACGGATCATCGTGTCACCTGAAGCCTTCCCGAAAACCAGCAGGTCGGTCAGCGAATTCGTGCCGAGACGGTTGGCGCCGTGCACCGAGGCGCAGGCACACTCGCCTGCTGCATAAAATCCCGCCACGACGACTTCCGGATCGCCGGACTGCGGCGCAACAACTTCACCGCGATAATTGGTGGGAATGCCGCCCATCTGGTAGTGGCAGGTGGGCACGACCGGAATCGGATCCTTGACTGGGTCCACGTTGGCGAATTTCTTGGCGATTTCACGTATGCCCGGCAGCTTGTCTTCGATCAGATCGACGCCGAGATGGTCGAGTTTGAGCAGCAAATAGTCCCCGTCCGGTCCGCAACCGCGGCCTTCCTTGATTTCGGTAGCCATCGCACGCGACACCACGTCGCGGCTGGCCAGATCCTTCGCATTGGGCGCATAGCGTTCCATGAACCGCTCGCCGTTCTTGTTCAGCAGATAGCCGCCTTCGCCGCGCACGCCTTCCGTGATCAGCACACCTGCACCGGCCACGCCGGTCGGATGAAACTGCCAGAATTCCATGTCTTCGAGCGGAATGCCCGCTCGCGCCGCCATGCCCAAGCCATCGCCGGTGTTGATGAAGGCATTCGTACTCGCCGAATAGATCCGCCCTGCTCCACCGGTGGCGAACAACACTGCGCGCGCATGCAGGATCGAGACCTCGCCGGTTTCCATTTCCATTGCGGTCACGCCCAACACTTGTCCGGACGCATCGCGCACCAGGTCCAGCGCCATCCATTCCACAAAGAAATGCGTGTTCGCCCGGACGTTGCGCTGATACAGCGTATGCAGCATCGCATGTCCGGTACGGTCCGCCGCGCAACAGGAGCGCTGCACTGCCGGCCCTGCGCCGAAATTCTGCATGTGGCCGCCGAACGGCCGCTGATAAACCGTACCGTCCGCGTTGCGGTCGAACGGCATGCCGAAATGTTCGAGTTCGATGACGACCTTCGGCGCCTCGCGGCAAAGGAACTCGATGGCATCCTGGTCGCCCAGCCAGTCCGATCCCTTGACGGTGTCGTACATATGCCACATCCAGCTGTCTTCGCCCATGTTGCCGAGCGCCGCACCGATGCCGCCTTGTGCAGCGACCGTATGCGACCGGGTGGGGAAAACCTTGGACAACACTGCGACCTTGAAACCCGCCTCGGCAAGTTGCAGGGAAGCACGCATGCCGGCACCGCCGGCGCCTACGATTACTGCATCGAATTTTCTGACCGGGATGGCCATGTGTCAGAGACTCCAGAGGATCTGAACAACCCAGACGGCGTAGCCGGCCAGGACCAGCACGACTGCGACCTCGAGGCCCAGGCGCACGCCCGTGGGGTTGATGTAGTCCATCAGAATGTCGCGCATGCCTATCCAGGCATGCCAGAACAAACTGAGGAAGAAGACCAGGGTGGCGATACGCATCGGTTGATGCGCAAACAGCGCGCGCCAATCCTCGTAGCTGTGCGGCGTACAGGCGAGCAGGATACCGACGACGACGATGACATAAACGGCCATGACCAGTGCCGTGATCCGCTGCGCCAGCCAGTCTTTCAGTCCGTAGTGGGCTCCGGTGACGACGCGCTTCACCATAGCCATACCCCCAGGATTGCGCTCAGGAGCAGGCTGACAACCAGGACCGCCGCGCTCATTGCACGCGTCGGGCCAAGATCGCTCGCGACATGCACGTCAAGTAGCAGGAAGCGCAGTCCCGCGAAAAAGTGATGCAGGAAGGACCACAGCATGCCGAGCAGGAAGAGCTTGACCAGCCAATGCCCCGTCAGCGTAGCGAAATGCGCGTAGCTTCCAGGAGAGTGCAGGCTTTCCTGAAACAGATAGAGGAGCACCCCGGCGAACACGAACAAGGCTGTGCCGCTGATGCGATGAAGGATGGAGACCAGGCCGGGCAACGGCAGCCGGATCCTGAACAAGTCGAGGTATTTCGGTCGTTGGGGGACAATCATCAAGGGTTTCCGGATGGCGGCATTCAGACAATGCGGTTGCGGTAGTGATGCTCTTTGGTACTGCAATAGCTGCGGCGCAGTTCCACGGCCTTGTCGGCGTAAGTATAGGCCACGCGTTCTATGACCAGCAGCGGTGTCCCCTCGGGCACGCCGAGGTGTCCGGCCGCCGTTCGTTCGGCAGCGATCGCCTTGATCTGTTCTTCCACATGCAGGATGCGCACGTCGAACTCCGTCTCATACATGCTGTACATCATGCAGTGATGCTGCTCGATGGTCTCGGCCGACAATCCCTTGAACCGCGTGGCCGGCAGGCGGATTTCCTCGAAGATCGCCTTCCTGGCGGAAATGGACATGACCCGGGTAATCAGAAACGCCCCCGAACCGGCGGCTAGTCCGAGCTTCTTTCCGGATGCGGCATCGAGTTTTAACTTGCGGCAGTCGAGCAGTGTGGCGACCAGGTCGTCCAGCGCGCCACGATCCGGCGTGATGCGCAAATAAGGGAACTGGCTGCGCTCTTCGGAATGCGAAGCGACGAAAGTGCCCTTGCCTTGCTGGCGGACCAGCAGGTTCTGGTCGGCAAGCTCGCCGATGGCCTTGCGCACCGTCCCCTGGCTGACGCTGAAGCGGCTGGCAAGTTCGATTTCGCTCGGGATCAGGTCGCCCGGACGCCATTCCCCGGAGACCAGGCTCTGGGTAATCAGAGTCTTGATCTGCCGGTAAAGCGGCTGGAACGCGGGCGCGGTAACGTGGGCGATGGTCTTCATGTCGCGGTGCGATTTTTAGCACATTGTCGGCGCCGTCGTCCAGAAAACAGATGTCTTTTATAAGATATAAGACCTGTTTGACACCGGCAAACCCGCTTCGCTATGATGATTGGCGAACACCAGACCGCCGAAACGACGCATCGGAGCCGCGAATCAGCCCGGGGCGAACCGATCAGTTCGGATTCGAATTCCAGACAATCGCCAGTTCACCACACGCAGGAGCCCCTTTTTGATGAAAACACCCCTCCGAGTCGCAGTCACCGGCGCCGCCGGACAGATCGGTTACAGCCTGCTGTTCCGCATCGCAAGCGGTGAAATGCTGGGCAAGGACCAGCCGGTCATCCTGCAACTGCTGGAAATACCGGATGAAAAGGCGCAGGCTGCGCTCAAGGGCGTAATGATGGAACTGGACGACTGTGCGTTCCCGCTGCTCGCGGGCACGGTCGCCGCATCCGATCCGAAAGTCGCCTTCCGCGACATCGACGTCGCCCTGCTGGTTGGCGCCCGTCCCCGCTCGAAGGGAATGGAGCGCAAGGATCTGCTCGAAGCCAACGGCGCCATTTTCACCGGACAAGGCCGCGCGCTCGACGAAGTTGCCAAGCGAACGGCAAAGATCCTGGTGGTGGGCAATCCCGCCAATACGAACGCTTATATTGCGATGAAGAGCGCGCCCGGACTGCCGCGCGATAACTTCACGGCGATGCTGCGCCTGGACCACAATCGCGCGCTGTCGCAACTTGCCGCCAAAACCGGCAAGCCGGTCGACTCGATCGATAAGCTCGTAGTCTGGGGCAATCACTCGCCGACCATGTATCCGGATTACCGCTTCGCCACCATCGGCGGGCAGCCGGCGCACAAAGTTGTCAACGACGAGACCTGGTACCGCGATGTGTTCATTCCAACCATCGGCAAGCGCGGCGCCGCAATCATTGAAGCGCGCGGTCTGTCGTCTGCCGCATCGGCAGCCAACGCCGCGATCGACCATGTCCGCGACTGGGTCATGGGCACGAATGGCAAATGGGTCACCATGGGATTTGCATCCGACGGCTCATACGGCATTCCGGAAGGCGTGATGTACGGCTTCCCCGTCACATGTGCGGGCGGCAAATACCAGATGATCAAAGGCCTCGAGATCGATGCT
>JANXVW010000296.1 GCA_025351455.1 Betaproteobacteria bacterium
AAGAAGCCCGACCCAATGCCGCTTTTTCATGTTGCCGGCGCATTTGGTATCGAGCCGGCGCATCTGTTGATGGTTGGGGATTCCCCGGTTGATACTGCGGCAGCACGGGCGGCCGGTTGTCCCGTGTTCTGCGTGCCCTACGGCTACCGCGGCTTGCTTGAAGTGCAGGAGCTCGATTGCGATGCTATAGTGCCGACGCTTCCCGACTTGCTGGATCTGATCATACTTGCGCGTTGATGAACTCGTCGAAACTTGAAAACCTGGGAATGGAAATACGGGCCGGTTGGCGCTGGTGGCGTCAATCTGCGTCCTGGCGCCGCGCCTGACGCGACGTCGTTTCCGTTGTCCCGTTTTCAAAGTTTCAGGAGTTCATCATGACTGAGCAGGAATTCACGCAACTCGCCGCGCAGGGCTTCAACCGCATTCCGCTGGTGCTCGAAACCTTCGCGGACCTCGATACCCCGCTTTCCGTCTACCTCAAGCTGGCCAACAAGCCCTACTCCTACCTCCTTGAATCGGTACAGGGCGGCGAGCGTTTCGGCCGCTATTCTTTCATTGGCCTGCCCGCCGAGACACGCTTCGAAGTGCGCGGCAATACCTGCAGCGAATATCGCCGCGGCGACTTGATCAGCAAGGCCGAACACAACGATCCGCTGGAATTCGTTTCAGCCTGCCACGCGCGCATCAAGGCGGCCTCATTGCCAAATCTGCCGCGTTTTCTCGGTGGGCTGGTCGGCTGTTTCGGTTACGACACCGTCCGCTATGTCGAGAAAAAGCTCGCCGGCGCGAACAAACCCGACTCGCTGCAGACGCCGGACATCCTGTTGTTGCTGTCGGAACAAGTCGTCGTGCTCGACAACCTCTCCGGCAAGCTGTTCCTGGTGGTCTATGCCGATCCGGGTGTCGCCGACGCTTACGCGCGCGCTCACCAGCGCCTGCAGGAATTGCTTTGGATGTTGCGCCAGCCGGTGGTCGTGCCGCCAGAAGCGCCAGTGACGCCGGCGCAGCCGAGTTCGGAATTCAGCCGCGAGGCTTTCATCGCAGCGGTCGAGCGCGCCAAGCGCTACATATTCGATGGCGACATCATGCAGGTCGTATTGTCGCAGCGCATGAGCCTGCCCTTCCGCACTTCGCCGCTGTCGCTGTATCGCGCATTGCGCGCGCTCAATCCGTCGCCTTACATGTTTTATTTCGACATGGGCGACTTCCATGTCGTCGGCGCCTCGCCGGAAATCCTGGTCAGGCTGGAAAGCGGCATGGTTACGGTGCGGCCGATCGCCGGGACGCGTCCGCGCGGCGCCACGCGGGAGCAGGACGCAGCCCTTGAACAGGAACTGCTGGCCGATCCGAAGGAGCGGGCCGAGCATGTGATGCTCATGGACCTCGGCCGCAATGACATCGGACGCGTGGCCGAAACCGGCAGCGTCAGGGTCACCGAGAGCATGACCATCGAGCGCTATTCGCATGTGATGCATATCGTTTCCAACGTCGAGGCGAACCTGAAGAAGGGCCTCGATGCGATGGCGGTGCTGAAAGCGACCTTCCCCGCGGGGACGGTAAGCGGCGCGCCCAAAGTACGAGCCATGGAAATCATCGACGAACTCGAACCGAGCAAGCGCGGCATTTATTCCGGCGCCGTCGGCTATCTCGGCTTCAATGGCGACATGGATCTGGCCATCGCACTGCGTACCGCCGTGGTGAAAGACGGGCGGCTCTACGTGCAGGCCGGTGCAGGCATCGTCGCCGACTCCGTACCGGAAAGCGAGTGGAACGAAACGCAGATCAAGGCGCGCGCCTTGCTGCGTGCGGCGGAAATGGCGCAGGTTGGCCTCAACAGCGGCATTCGCTAGACGCTGGGGCCATCCAAAGTTCTTCTGCGAGTAAATAGCGGGGTGGTCCGATGCGATATTCTGTCGACAACATCGTCAAACACATCCGTGAGACCGGGTAGGAGAAGCGGGGGAACCCCACTATCGCCGTCTACCGGCAACGCAAGTTGTCGTGATACCGAATCCTCAAACGTCGCGATCTGCTTCCTCTGACATCAATCCAGATCCTCTCGCGCGCTCGATTCGCCACAGTTCCCTCAATCAACCCGTCGCGTAATTGAGCCCGTGAAACGCGCGCCTGTGAGTTGTGTTTTCAGGACATAATCAAAAACGGCCGCGCGCTGCGCGAACACCTCACTCATGTAGCTGGTCGTGTCGGCGGGCGGCAATGTCAGCCAGGCATTTGCTTCGCCGGTCTGGGCGACAATGTCCATGCCTTGTTTTCGCGCAAGATGCAT
>JANXVW010000297.1 GCA_025351455.1 Betaproteobacteria bacterium
GCAAGAGGGTAAAAAGGAAGTGGAAATCACCGCGATCGAACCGGTCGGTCATTATGCGGTCAAGCTGGTCTTCAGCGACGGTCACGATACCGGACTGTACTCGTGGGACTATCTCTACAGCCTGGGCGAGAATCAGCCGAAGTTGTGGCAGCAGTATCTCGATAGACTGGCTCTTGCCGGCGTCCATCGGGAGCCCGCCGGCAAGGTGCCCGCCGCGCCGGCCGCGAAATCCGGTTGGAAAAAAATCTAGGCGCAAACCGACGGAGCGCAGACGGAAAACGTGCAATGGATCCGCAAAAGACCACCGATTTTGGTTTCCAGAAGGTAACGGAAGGCGAAAAGGCAAAAAAAGTCGCCGGCGTATTCAGCTCGGTGGCGAATCGTTACGACCTCATGAACGATCTGATGTCAGCCGGATTGCACCGCGTGTGGAAACGCTTTGCCGTCGAGATGAGCGGGGTGCGCAAGGGCGGCCGCGTGCTCGACGTCGCGGGAGGAACCGGCGATCTGTCGTCGCTGTTCCTGTCCCGGGTCGGTGCGGGCGGCGAAGTCTGGCTGACGGACATCAACCGCGAAATGCTCGGACGCGGGCGCGATCGCCTGATCGACGCCGGCCGCGCTGTGCCTGCCGTGCAATGCGACGCCGAGCATCTGCCGTTGCCGGATAGCTACTTCGATTGCGCCATTGTCGGCTTCGGCCTGCGCAACATGACGCACAAGGACAAGGCCCTGGCGGAAATGCTGCGCGTCGTGCGCAGCGGCGGGCGCATGCTCGTGCTGGAGTTCTCGCAGGTCTGGCAACCGCTGCGGCCCGTGTATGACGCTTATTCGTTCAAACTTCTGCCGCTACTGGGCAAATTCGTCACCGGGGATTCGGACAGTTACCGCTATCTCGTGGAATCGATCCGCAAGCACCCCGGGCAGGAAGAACTCAAGCAGATGATGCAGCAGGCAGGTTGCGCTCGCGTCGAGTACTACAACCTGACCGCGGGCGTGGTGGCATTGCACGTCGGTTACAAGCTCTGAGCCATGCTCTCCGCACCGTTCAGCGCGTTCGTCAATCACCTGCTGGCTCCGGCCGCGTGGGCGCGCGCGAGCCTGGTCGAACACGCGGGCAAGACGGCTGTTTTCGACCTGTTCCCGATGCGTGTCGCCGTTGCCGTCGAGGCTGACGGAACGCTGCGCCCCGCGCCTGAGGGCGCCATCCCATCGGTCACGATTCGCCTGACCCATGCCACAGTCCTGCAAATATTGGCCGAAGGCGAAGACGCCTGGCGCAAGGCGCAAATCGAGGGCGATACCGCCTTTGCAGCCGTCATAGCGAAGGTCGCCGCCAACCTGCGCTGGGATGTCGAAGAGGATTTGAGCCGGGTATTTGGCGATATCGCCGCACGGCGCATGGCGGCAGCCGGCCGCTCGGCCGCCGCGTGGCCGAAACAGGCCGCGACCAGCTTTGCGGGCAACATCGCCGAGTACCTCACCGAAGAGAAACACCTGCTGGTCACGCCCTTGCGCGCCGGCGAGTTAGTGCGCGACGTCGACGAACTGCGCGATGCGGTCGAGCGCCTCGACAAGCGCATCGAACGTCTGCAGCGGCAAGTCCGCGGCACCTGATACCGCGGCCCTCTGCCATGCATGTGCTGCGGTTGCTTAAAATCATTCGTGTGTCGTTGCGCTACGGGCTCGACGAATTTTTCCTCGGCCACGAACGCGTGCGCGGATTGCGTACGTTGCTGTCGGCGGTCCTGTTTTGGCGCCGCCTCGAACGGCCGCGCGGGGAGCGGCTGCGGCTTGCGCTGGAAGCGCTTGGACCGATTTTCGTCAAATTCGGCCAGGTGTTGTCCACGCGCCGCGACTTGATGCCGCTCGATATTGCCGATGAACTGGCTAAATTGCAGGATCAGGTCCCGCCGTTTCCGGTCGAACAGGCGTATCGCACGCTCGAGCGTACCTACAACAAACCGGTCGACCAGGTTTTCGAGCATTTCGACCCGGTAGCCATTGCCAGCGCCTCGGTGGCGCAAGTCCATTTCGCCGTGCTCCCGGGCGGTCGCGAAGTGGCCGTCAAGGTGTTGCGGCCCGGAATTGCGCCGGTCATCGACGAGGATGTCGCGCTGCTCAATGTCGCCGCCAGCCTGATCGAGAAGCTCTGGGCGGACGGGCGCCGGCTCAAGCCCAGGGAGGTCATCGCCGAGTTCGAAAGGCACCTGAAGGACGAACTGGACCTGATGCGCGAGGCGGCCAACGCCAGCCAGCTGCGCCGCAATTTCGATAATTCACCGTTGCTGCGTGTCCCTGAAATATTCTGGGACTTTTGCGGCACCGAAGTCATGGTCATGGAGCGCATGACCGGCGTGCCGATCAGCCAGGTGGGGAAACTGCGAGCGCTGGGCATCGACATCCCGAAGCTCGCGCGCGCCGGCGTCGAGATTTTTTTCACCCAGGTCTTCCGCGATGGATTCTTCCACGCCGACATGCACCCGGGCAACATCCTGGTGGCGGCGGATGGCCGCTACATCGCGCTCGATTTCGGCATCATGGGAACGTTGAACGCGGTCGACAAGAACTACCTCGCGCAGAATTTTCTGGCTTTTTTCCAGCGCGACTATCGGCGCGTCGCGGAAATCCATATCGAGTCGGGCTGGATTCCGGCCGATACGCGGGTCGAAGAGTTCGAAACCGCGATCCGCGCCGTCTGCGAACCGATTTTCGACCGGCCGCTCAAGGAGATCTCGTTCGGCAAGGTGCTGCTGCGTCTGTTCCAGACTTCGCGGCGCTTCAATATTGAAATCCAGCCGCAACTGGTCCTGTTGCAAAAAACCCTCCTGAACATCGAAGGCTTGGGTCGCGACCTCGATCCGGATCTCGACCTGTGGGTTACGGCGAAGCCCTACCTGGAACGCTGGATGTCGGAACAAGTCGGGTGGCGCGGCCTGTGGCAGAACATCCGCAACGAGGCGCCGCAGTGGAGCGTATTGCTGCCGCAGTTGCCGCGCCTGCTGCACCGGGCCCTGTCCGATCGTTCCGCGCCCAACCTCAATGACGTGGTAGTGGCCCTGGTGAATAGCCAGCGGCGCCTCAACCGGCTGCTGGCCGGGCTGCTGGTCCTTTTGCTGATCGTCCTTCTGCCCTGCATAGCCCGCTGGTTCTTCTGAACCGGTTACCCGCAATGTTCCTGTCATCCGCGGGACATTTCACCTTCATCTCTTTGTCACATTCGACCGCCAGAATCCGCTCCCATTAGGCACCGGCCTGTCCGGTGCCCAGGTTTTTAACAGGGAGATTCACCAAATGGGATTCACCAGCACGGCATCCAAACGCTTGATCCTGGCGATCGCTATTGCGGGCTTGTTCGGGATTGCGGCTACACCGGCGCTTGCCGACATGGAAACTCTGCTCGACAAGTTGCACGAAAAAGGCGTGTTGAACGACGACGACTATCAGGAGATGCGTACCGAGGCGCGCGTCGACCGGCGCAGCCAGGCCTTGAAAGAGGCGAAGGAAGAAGAAAAGAAACAGCAGCCGGCTCCCGATGCCGCACGGTTCAAGATGAGCGACGCGATCAAGAGCATGGAGCTCTATGGCGACCTTCGCCTGCGATACGAAGATCGTGTCGCCACGTCCCCGGCCGATGCGAATTTCGATCGCCAGCGCTGGCGCTATGCGTTTCGAATCGGCGTACGCGGCGATGTCAGCAGCGATTTTTTCTACGGTCTGCGCCTGGATACCGGTACCTACGGCCGTTCGGCCTGGGTCACGTTCGCCGACGACAATGCGAATCAGTCCGGCAAGTCGGCACAATCGAACAAAACCAACGACGCGGTAGCCGTGGGCTTGGCTTATATCGGCTGGAAGCCGACCGATTGGCTGCAGGTGATCGGTGGCCGCCAGCCGAATCCCATGTACACCACGCCCATGGTGTGGGATCCGGACATCGCGCCCGAAGGCTTGTCGGAGAAACTCAATTTCAAACTGTCGGACAACTTGAGCCTGTTCGGCACCGCCGGTCAATTCATCTACCAGGACTTCTCCAAGCCGTCGACGACCGACAGCAGCGTGGCTGTCGGGCGGCAGGATCTGATGCTTTACGCATTCGAGGCTGGAGCGACTTATAAGCTAAGCGAAACGAGCGCCTTCAAAGGCGCGGTAAATTATTACACCTACTCCGGTGGGCAGGGGGTTGCCGATTACCGTTCCAGGTTTACTGGCAGCGGCACCGGATATGCCGGCAACATTGGCGTCAACGATCTCGAAGTGATCGAAATCCCGCTGGAATTCCGCTTTCCGGTAGCGAAGCTGTCCGGCCTCGTATACGGAAATTTCGCCAAGAACCTGAAAGGTTCCGATCGGGCGACGAAGGCTGGTTTTGCCAGCTTTGGCGACCAGGACAAGGCGATGCAGATCGGCCTGTCGCTGGGGAGCCAAGGCATTCCCCAGGGAGCGGCTTCTGGTGCCACATACGGCAGTTCGGCCAAGAAAGGAACCTGGGAGACGCGGGTCTATTGGCAGCGCATCGACCAGTTCGCTCTGGATCCGAACATGATCGACTCGGATTTCTTCGAGCGCACCAACATGGAGGGATGGTTCCTGGCGTTGGCGTATAGTCCGGCCGACGCAATCCTCACCACTTTCCGTTACGGCAGCGCCAGGCGGGCCGACGACAATCTCGGCACCGGGGGCTTCAACGATGACTCGTCCGGCCTTGCCGCCTCGATCGACAAGTACAAGCTGATGCAGTTCGATGTCACGCTGCGCTTCTGATTAGTGATGACACAAAAAAGCCAGGCCGTTGCCTGGCTTTTTTGTTTTGACCATTCAAAAGTCAGGGCGGATTGCCGTAGGCATCGAAGGACTGGTCGCGTTTCATCTCCGCAATCTTGCGCGTGGAAATTTCGTTTTCCCTGGCGTCGATCAGGGCCTGCGCATCCTCGAGCGACAGCTTGCCGGCCTCTACGGAGGACATCAATTTGACGGAATAGGCATAAAACCCGTTCATCGTGGCGTCCTCCCCGAACATCTCGCGATACTTCGACCACAGGTCGAGTTGTGCCTGCAGCGGGGTCAGCTTGCCCGCGTCCCGTTGAGCAATTGTTTCAGAATGAAATTTGTCCCAAGAGGCGCTTGTCGGCGCCTGGTGCATGCTGGCGCAAGCGGACAGCAGCACAAAAGACAACATAACGAGGATTCTAAAGCTCTTCATCGTCTCCCCTCTTTTCTTAGCTAAATAACTATGTCATTTCTCTTTTTTGGACGCCACCGCGCTGCTTGAACTGCTTCTCTTACGTTTGGGTAACGAAATATTCATGCGCCTGCAACACCAACATAAGCAAAGCGCAGGGCCGACACAACCAGAAAATGAAGCCGGGAAGTATCATCAAGTGCAGAATTTCAACTTGAAATCTGCATTACATGTCGCATTGACGAATAAATACCAATTGGAATGGCGGATGGATGCCGGCGTTGTGGCTTGACGACGCAAGGGCCCGACCGTAGGGCGTGGGAGGAAGGTCCTGCAAGGGCGGTTGAGATTTCCCGGCGGATCACTTCAACGGGTCTTCGGGGGCCAGCAGCCTGCGGAAAGCGGCGATGATGGCGGGTTGCGGCTGGCGGATCGGCGGGATCGATTGATAGTGCTCCCAGCCCCCGCCGAGACCCTTGCAGAGCGCGACGTACTGTTCGCCGACCACCACCTGGGCGGTCGCGTACTGCTCCTCGATGTCGTACTGCTCGCGCTCGGCATCGACAACATTGAGAAAGTCGGTCAATCCCCGGTCGTAGCGTTGCGAAGCGAGGCTCAACGCACGCTGACTCGCTGCCAGTGCTTCGCCCAGGTTGCGCAAGCGATCCTGCTGCGCAACATAGTTGCTCATCGCGGTGTCCACTTCCTGCACGGCCCTGAGGATCGTTTGCTTGTAGCCGGTCAGCAATTCATGCGTGCGCAGGTCGGCAACGTTGACTTGAGCATCCAGGGTTCCGAAATCCAGCAAAGGGAAGAGGGCCCCCGCCCCCACCGACCAGATGAACTGATCGGCATGCGGCGTCACACCCAATCCTTGCGCCTGATTGCCCGCACCGCCGTTCAGGATAAGCGATGGAAACAGCCTGGCCGTTGCGACGCCGATTCGAGCGGTGGCGCCCGCCAGCAGGCGTTCGGCCTCGATCACGTCGGGCCGGCGCCGGATGAGGTCCAGCGGCAGTCCGGCATCGATCCGGTCGGGAAGACTCGGGATCAATTGCGGTGTCGCGAGCTCTTGCACGAGTTCCTCGGGGAACAGGCCCAGCAGCGCGGCGATGGCGTATTGCGCCGCGCTGACCTGGGACGCAAGCGGCGCGGCTTTCGATCGCAGTATCGCCAGTTGCCGGCGCGCGAGAGAAACATCCAGTTCGTTGGTGATGCCGCGGTCGAATCGCGCCTGCACGAGGTCGAGCAGCTTTTGCGAGGTTTGCAGACTCTGCCGCAGGATAGCCTGCTGCGTCTGCAATCCGCGCATGTCCAGATAAGAACGCACGACATCGGCTACCACGGTGGTCAGCACGGCGTTGCGCGCGGCGGCCAGAGCCTCGGTATCGTAGTGCGCCGCCTCTGCCTCGCGCCGATATTTGCCGAACAGGTCGATCTCCCAGGCGGCATCGAAACCGTATACCGAAGTGATGTGCTGAAAGCCCGCCGTATTCGAAGCGGACGTGAGCGGAGATGTGACGCGTCCGCGCGTGAGGTCGCTCCCGGTTCCGCGGCCTGTGCCGGCGCTCGCTTCGAGGTTGGGCAGCGCGTGGCCGGCTACCACGGTCTCAAAAGTCCTCGCTTCCTGCAATCGCGTCAGGGCAATCTCGAGGCTGGTGTTGGCTCGAATTGCGCGATCGATCAGGGATTCGAGCTGGGGATCGTTCAACGCTCGCCACCATTGCGTGAGGTCGACGGCCGCATTGCCTGGGGCTGTTGTCGCCGATGCCCCGGACCCCGCGGCGAATCCGCCCGGGACTTTTATTTTCGGCGTGCGGTAGTCGGGGCCGACGGCGCATCCCGTCAGGGCAACGACGATCGCTATTGCGCAGACACGTGGCAAGGAGCGCATGCGGCGATTCACCTCAGTGCGTCTTGGTCGCGACAGCGGACGGGCCATCGCCGGATTCGGCGATGGTGACGATATCGCCGTCGCCAATCCGGCTGCTGATGTTCAACGCAACCCGGTCACCCGCAGAAAGGCCCGATTCGAGCTCCACCATGTTGCCATCGTCCCGCGAAATCGTGACCTTGCGAAAACTCACGCGCCCGGCGCTATCGACCACGGCGACCTGCGGCCCGTTCGAGCGGAATGCCATCGCGGCCGCCGGCACCTGGACGCGGTTATTGCCCTGGAGCGCAAAGCTCACGTCGACATAGGTTCCCGGCACCAGGGCGCCATCGGCGTTGGGTATATCCACCTCGATGCGCAGGGTGCGGGATTGCGGATTGATGGCGTTCGCTGTGCGGGCAACCTCACCGTGGATGGTAACGCCCGGCAGGTTGCTCGCCTTGATCTGCACCGATACGCCGGGCTTGAGCAGATCGCCTGATACGCTCTGCGGCACATCGACGAACACGCGCAGCGGTTTTTCCTGGCTGAGCCGATAGAGTAGCGTGTTGCTCGTGCTTCCGGCGGTGACCAGGTTGCCGATATCGATGCGGCGCTCGGTGACCGTGCCATCGAAGGGCGCGGTCACTTGCTTGAACTGCTTCAAGGCCGTGAAGCGTTCGACGCGCGCCTTGTCGATCTCGACTTGCGCATTCGCGGCATTCAGCCTTGCAATCGCGCTGTCGTAATCGGATCGCTTGGACTCGCGTTCCTGCTCGGAAACCACACCCTTGGGTGAGTCGCGCCAGCGTTCGTTGGTACTTTTTGCGAGCTCCGCCTCCGCGGCCCTGACTTTGACCTGTGCTTGTGCCGCCGTGAGCTCGGCGCGCGCGGCGACCAGGTCCGCATCCAGTTCGGGCGTTTCGATGGTCGCGAGAACCTGGCCCTGCCGCACCCGATCCCCGATGTCCACGGACCACTTGCCGACATAGCCGGTCACGCGCGCGTACAGCGTGCTTTCGTACCAGGCCGCCGTCTCGCCGGGCAATGTCAGGGGCCGCGTTGCACTCGGACTTTGGACGGTGATGACGTTGACGATCTGCTTGAGCGAAGACTCGGCCTTCGAGGTCTCCTGCAGCCTGCTTTCGCCGGACGCCTTGAGGAAGTGCACCATCAAAAAGCTGGCAACGAAGATGATTGCGGCCGCGGCTGCAGAAATCTTGAGCCTGCGCCCCGTTCCCGCGGCAAAAGTGGTGGAGACCCGAGCCGCTTCTTCATACTCGTCGCCGTGGCCCGTCTGGCCGGTGACCTCTACTGGCGCTCTCGTCGAGCTGCGGTCCTGCCTGATATGATCATCCGATTGCACGGGATTCCTTCGTTTTAAAAGTGGCGGGACGAGCATTCCGGCGCAGCAGCCGGTACATGATCGGCACGAAAATCAGGGTTGCGAAAGTGGCGAACAGCAGGCCGCCAATCACCGCGCGGGCCAGCGGCGCGTTTTGCTCGCCGCCCTCGCCGATGCCGAGCGCCATCGGGATCATGCCCAGAATCATGGCGCCGGCTGTCATCAGGACCGGCCGCAGGCGTGTAAATCCCGCAGTTACCGCCGCTACCAGCGGATCATCCCCGGCATCCATGCGCTGGTTCGCAAAAGTCACGACGAGAATGCTGTTCGCGGTCGTGAGTCCGATGCACATCAGTGTTCCCATCAGGGCGGGGACACTCAAAGGGGTCTGCGTGAGGAACAGCATCCACATGACGCCGGCCAATGCGAACGGCACGGCCAGCAGCACGATGAGCGGGTCGATCCAGCTCTGGAAGTTGATGACGAGAAACAAATAGACGAGCAGGACAGCGAGTGCGATCCCGGTGAACAGGCCTGCATAGCTCTCGCGCATGGTCTCGACCTGGCCGCTCAGCCTGACCTTGATCGCTTTTGCCGGATCGGGACGATCGGCCTCGATCACCTTGTCGATGTCCGCGGCCGCGGAATACAGATCCCGCCCCTGGACGTCGGCGTGGACGTCGAACACAGGCCTGATGTTGAACTGGGAGGTGACCAGCGGAACCTTGGTGCGGCCGAACGTCGAAATGTTCATCAGCAGCTGGCGCTGGTCGCGACCGGACCCGGCGGTCACGGGCATGGTCCACAGATCTTCCGCCGATTCGATCCGGTAAGTCGGCAATTGCACCACCAGCGGATAACTGACGCCGTTGCGCGGATCGACCCAGAAGTTAGGCGCCGTCTGCGCACTGGAGTTCGTCGCCACGAGCACGTTGTTGGCAGTGCCCTGTTGCGTCGCGCCCACTTCTGTCGCGAGATTACGATCCACGTCGACGGTCAGGGCCGGCGCGTCGGGAACCTGGAACACATGCGAATCGACGATGCCCGGCACGCTCTGCAAATCACGCGCGAGTTTCGCCGCAAGCGCATACGCCTCCTCGTTGTTGGGCCCCGAGACGCGAATGTCGATCGGCGCCGGCTGGCCGAAGTTCAGCACCTGGTCGACGATGTCGGCGGGCTGGAAGAAAAACAGCAGGTCCGCGAATCGCCGCGGCAGCTCACGGCGCAGGTTGGCCACCAGATCGGCTGTCGGCGCATGTTTTTCGCTCAGGGAAATGAGGATTTCGCCATCCATCGGGCCGACCGTGGCCGAATCGCTGAGCGCGATGTTAATGCCGCTGTACGGCAACCCGATGTTATTCAGGACGACGTCTATCTGGTTGTTGCCGACGATCTCGCGGATCGCGGCCTCCACCTGCGCAAAGTATTCCTGCGTGCGCTCAAGCCGCGTGCCGGGCGGGGCCCGCACGTGCAGCCGCATCTGACCGGCGTCGACCTGCGGAAAGAAGTCGCGGCCAAGTTGCGGGAATAACAGCAGTGACCCGAGCATCAGGGCTGCGAAGAATGAGGACGTCAGCGCGGGTTGCGACACGGACCACGCCAGGCCGTTGCGATAGGTTTCGCGTAAAGCATTGAACCCGCGTTCGAAGGCGTTGTGGATTGCGGTGAACGGCGCCTTCCACCTGCCCCCGGGTGCGACGCCATGCCGCGCGACGATGCGGGCCGTCGATGGGCGCATCAGGTAGTTGAACAGCACCGGTACCAGCGTGAAAGACAGGGCCAGGCTGGCGACGAGCGACACGCACACCGAGATGGAAAGCGGCGAGAAGAGGTACTTGGCCGTTCCCTGCAACAGGAAGACGGGGACGAAAACGATGCAGATGCACAATGTCGACAGGACCGTCGGCATGCCGACCTCGCCGGCCCCGCTGATGATCGCCGTTTCCAGGGGTTCATTCAGGCGCAGGTGTCGTTCAATGTTCTCGATCACCACCGTGCCGTTGTCCACCAGGATGCCCACCGCCAGCGCGAAGCCTCCCAAGGTCATGGTGTTCAGCGTCTGTCCGCCTAGGTACATCACCAGCACGGCGGTGACGATCGACAGCGGAATGGCCGCAAGGATGATGATCGTCAAACGCCAGTTCCCCAGGAATAGCAGGATCATCAATGCGGTCAGTCCGGCTGCCAGCAGGCCGCCCATCAGCACGCTGTTAAGCGCCGCCTTGACGAAAATCGACTGGTCGAAGATCGCCTTCACGGTCACGCCACGTGGCAGCACGCGCTCGATGTCGGGCAGCGCCGCGCGGACGCCGTCGATCACCGCCAGCGTCGAAACGCCCCCGCTTTTGCGGATAGACATGAGGGCGCCGGCTGAGCCATTCACCGCAACGGAGTTCGTCTGCACCTGGAACCCGTCATGCACGTTCGCCACGTCGCGCATGAATACGGTCTTGCCGTCGATCTGCCTGATCGGGAATCCGTTGATCGTGTCGAGCAGGTCCGGACTGTTGTTCATCGACAGCGCGTAGTCCTTGTTGCCGATTTTCACGTCGCCAGACGGCAGGATCACGTTCTGGCGCTCGAGCGCCTGACTCACGTCGGAGGCCGACAGCCCGCGCGACTGCAATGCGCGCTGGTCGAGATCCGCCATGATGACCCGCGGCTTGCCGCCATACGGATAGGGAACCTCGGCGCCGTGCACGATGGCAAGACTGGGCCGGATGATGTTCTGGCCGAGGTCGTTTAGCTTGGTGTCCGGAAGAGTATTGCTGGACAGGCTTAGCTGGATGATGGGAACGTCGGTGGCGCTGTAGCGCAAGACCAGTGGCGGCGTGATGTTGCGCGGCATGTATTTCAGCACCACCAGCGCGCTGCTGGCCAGTTGCGAAATCGCGCGCGTCACGTCCGCGCCTTCATGCAGGTAGATTTTTTCGACACCGACACCGGTGTAACCGGTTGCCTCGATGCGCGAGATGTCGTCCACCAGTGAAGCGAGCTGACGTTGATGCAGTGTCAGGATCCGGTTCTGCATGTCCTGTGCGCTCATGCCGCTGTAGGTCCACACCACGCTGACCACCGGAATTTCGATTTCCGGAAAAATATCGACTGGCATGCGCGAAGCGGCGCCGGCCCCGAGCAGGCAGATCAGGATCAGGATGGAAACGACGGTGTAGGGCCGCCGGAGAACGGACTCAACGAGCGACATCGGTGCCTCGGATCAGCACGAGCGGCTGTACATGCTCCTGTCGTGGGAAACAGGACTTCGTGCATTGCGCCACTGGATTTCGCTTTCCGATAAAGACAAGTGCATCGTTAATAGCAGGAGCTGTGCCGCACGACTCAAGTCCCTGAATCAGCAGAATAACCGCACATGCCACGAGCGTAGCGATACGGCGAGCCGGTCCGTTTGAACCAGCGCGGTTGTGAATGTGGCTGAACTGAACCACTGCTGTTTCGCCGGGCAACTGCAGATTGCGCAGCGAAATGGGGTCCGCGCACACGCCGCATCCAGCCGCTTCCGTGTCTGGCGGCGACTTGAATTGCGCCATGCCTAGCGAATGCCTCGGGCCGCCTTGGCACAGAGTCTGCTGAAGTGCGCGCTTTATCGAATCACGCGCGGTCTTGCCGCTTTCGAAATCGAGCCTTCAGCCCGCGGCGTCATCGAATCGGGCAATCCGTGTCATCCACCTCCACCCGCGATCCAGTCCTGCGCGAGAACTAGGCATAAAATGCTGCGAAGCAAAGACCCCGGTGCGGTTCCCATGAAATCCATCCTCCTGCGCCCGACGTGGCTGGTCGGGATCGTATTCGCGCTCGTGCTCACGCTTGCGCTGGGAACGCTGTCCCTGTTCACCTGGCTGGATTTCAAACGCATCGAGTCGATCCGGGCCCACGTCAATCGCACTACGCTGCTCGAAGACAGCGTCGTCATCCTGAAGGATTTGCAACTGCGATTGGCCGCCGGTGGACGCACACCTGATCCGGAAAAAATGCGGGCGGTGCGCGCCGACCTCGACCAGATACCCGTCAAAGGCGGGCCCGTTGGCTCCTATACGCGGGAGCGTCTCGACCAGTTGAAGCGACTGCTCGCGCAGGCCGAGACGCAGCCGGAAGCGGCCTTGCCTGCGGCGCTGACGCTGATGGGCGAAATGCTTGAGCGAGAAAACCGCATTCAACTGGAGCAACTCGATACCGTGTACGGCTACACGAAGCTGGATTCGCAACTGGCCTTTGCGGCGCTGCTGGGGTTTCCCTGCCTGGCCCTCCTGACGCTTTGGGCGTTACGCCAGCGGGTCTTGCGGCCAATCGGCGACCTCAGGAATTTCCTTTCGCGACTGTCCAATGGCGATTTCGCCCCCGTCTCCGTGGCCCGGATCGACCCGATCCTGCTGCCGCTATTCGAGAATTACAACCAGATGGTCAACCGCCTTGAGCAACTGGAGCAGGCCAACCGGCAGCGCACCGTGTCTCTCGAACAGGAGGTCCGCTCCGCAACGCAGGCCCTGCTGCAGCAACAGCAGAGTCTCGCCCGCACTGAGCGCCTGGCCGCGGCCGGTGAAGTATCTGCGACGCTTGCTCACGAACTGCGCAATCCGATAGCCGGCATCCAGGTCACGCTGGCGAATTTGCGCAGCGAGTTCCGCGATCCGGTGCTGGTCGAACGCATGGATCTGGTCATCGGCGAACTGAACCGGATCACCCGGCTGCTCAACGCGCTGCTGCTGCAGTCCAGGCATGTGCCGGAAGCGCCGCGGCCAGTGAGCGTCAACAGGCTTATCCAGGACCTTGCCACGTTGATCCGGTACCAGCTCCCCCCCCACATCCAGCTGGTGACGCAAGTTCCGGACGAATTGCGCTGTGTATTGCCCGAAGATGCGGTCAGGCAGGCTGTGCTTAACCTTGCGCTGAACTCCATAGCGGCCGTCGGCGACGCGCCGGGCCAGGTGACCGTCCGCATCGACTACCGTAACGCGGCGCTTTGCATCGAAGTCCTGGACGACGGTCCGGGTTTCGACGCCATGATGCTCTCCGGAGGTGTGCGTGCTTTCGTCACTTCGCGCGAGTCGGGTACCGGCCTCGGACTCGCCATCGTCAAGCGCTTCGCGCACGATCTGGGCGGAGAACTCGCCATCGCGAACCGCGCGCCCCATGGCGCCCATGTAACCCTGAGACTGCCTGCCGTGCGAGAAAATGTCCGACACGCTACTGCTGATTGAGGACGAGCCGCTGCTGAGTGCGGAACTGGTGCGCCATTTCCGGCGCGCCGGATTCGAAGTCGTGACCGCCGGTTCCCTGGGTGAAGCGAAGCGGCTGCTCTTGAACGACGACGTGCAGCCGCTCGTGGTGGTATCTGACATGAGCCTTCCAGATGGCAATGCACTCGACCTGCTCGAAGCCACGAGGTCGGTCGCCGTCGGCGGCGAATGGCTGTTTTTGACCGGCTACGGCAGCATCGCCGATTCGGTACGCGCGCTGCGGCTCGGCGCGTTCGATTTCCTGGAAAAGCCGTGCGAACTCGAGCGCCTCGACCTAGTGGTCGCGGGCGCGGCTCGCAGCGCCCGCGCACAGCGGCAATTGCGCGAACGCGCGGCCGCGGAGAACCGCCGCTATTGGCCGGAAGCCTTCGTGGGGAGGAGCCGCGCCGCGCGATCTGTGCGCGAGTTGCTGGCCAGACTGGCGCGCGTTCCGCTGAGCACCCTGCTGGTGACCGGGGAAACCGGAACCGGCAAGGGCCTCGCCGCGAGAATCCTGCACTACAGCGGCGCACGGCGTGAAGGCCCGCTGGTGGAAATCAATTGCGCCGCCTTGCCGCACGATCTGCTGGAATCCGAGTTGTTCGGTCACGAGCCGGGGGCTTTCACCGGCGCCAAGGGAAGACGAAGAGGGCTGATGGAGCAGGCCCATGGCGGCACCATTTTCCTGGACGAGATCGGTGAGCTCGGCATGGACCTGCAGGCGAAACTGCTCACTGTCATCGAGGACCGGCGCCTGCGCCGCCTCGGCGGCACCAGTCCGGTCGAAATCGACGTGCAGGTGATCGTGGCGAGCAACCGGAACCTGTCGGAACGCACCCGGGCCGGCGAGTTTCGCAGCGATCTTTACCATCGCATCACGGTGTTTACGCTCGAGCTGCCCGCGCTGCGAAAGCGCTTGGAGGATCTCGACGATCTCGTGCCGCCGTTCGTGGCCGAATACAACACCAAGGCCGGCAAGGACGTCCAAGTCATTCCGCAGCAGGTCTGGACGGCATTGAAATCCCATGACTGGCCCGGGAACGTGCGCGAGTTGCGCAACGTGCTCGAGCGCTGCGTGTTGCTGTCCGATACGCAGACGATGGCGGCGAATTGGCTGCAACTGCAGCCATCGCGCCTGCCCGCCGGTAACGAGTCCGCAGGACCTGGCGGGGATTCCGGCCTGCATCTGCCGCTGGACGGCAGCCTGAGCCTGGATGACATGGAAAGAAAGATCATCGGCGAGGCGCTTGAGCGATCGGACCACAACGTCGCGGCCGCGGCGCGGCTGCTGGGCACATCGCGCGAAACGCTACGCTATCGGGTAAGCAAATACGGCTTCAAATCCGAGGACTGACCATTCCCGAGGCGTCTGCGTTGCTCAAGGCGCGTGCCCACCGGACCGAGACGTTCGTCGGTTTACATCTCGCGCCATTTGCTAGAATCGCGGCTTCTTTTGCGTCCCGGACTCATCGCTGATGGCACTGCTCGAAATTCGCAACGTGACCCGCCGCTTCGGCGATTTCACGGCGGTCGACAATGTCAGCCTCAGCATCGAGGCCGGCGAATTCTTCACCCTCCTCGGCCCGTCCGGCTGCGGCAAAACCACGTTGCTGCGCATGATTGCCGGCTTCGATGCGCCGGACGCCGGTAGCATCGTCCTCGACGGCAAGGCTATGACCGGCATCCCGCCGGAAGCCCGCAATATCCACACCGTATTCCAGAGCTATGCGCTGTTTCCGCACATGACGGTGGCGCAGAACGTCGCGTTCCCGTTGAAGATGGCGAATGTGGATCCGGGGCAGATCGGCAAACGCGTCGAGGAGGCGCTCGAGGATGTGCGGCTCACCGGCATGGACAAGCGTTATCCGAACGAATTGTCCGGCGGCCAGAAGCAACGCGTCGCCGTGGCGCGCGCGCTCATCAACCGGCCGAAGCTGCTGCTGCTCGACGAACCGCTCGCCGCGCTGGATGCCAAGCTCAAGGAGAGCGTGCAGCTGGAGTTGATTGGCCTGCAAAAGGAAGTCGGAATTACCTTCGTCTATGTCACGCATGACCAGAGCGAAGCATTGGCCCTCTCGCACCGGATTGCCGTCATGAATCACGGGCGCGTCGAGCAGGTCGACGAGCCGTCGAAGATCTACGGCTTCCCGCGCAATCGTTTCGTCGCCGATTTTATCGGCCAGTGCAACCTGCTCGACGGCGAGATCAGGGCCTGCGCCGGCGAGCGCATGACCATCGCGTTGGCCGGCATCGGCGACGTGGTGGCATTGAACATCGAGAGTGACGCACCTGGTCTCAAGGGCGCGCTGGCGCTGCGTCCCGAGAAAGTCGCCATCGGTCGCGATCTTCCCAAGGACGCGGATGTCAATCGCTTTACCGGAAAGGTCCACGATTTCCTTTATCTCGGCGACGTGACGATCTACATTGTCGAACTCGCCGGGGGCATGCGGATCGAGGCGCTGCTGCCCAATTCCAGTGCCGGGCGCACCAAGTTCTTCGAAGCCGGCGATGAAGTCCAGGTCGGCTGGCGCTACGACGCCGGCCATTTCCTGAACGACTGAAGCAGACATGGCAACACCGCAGAATCGCCTGCACAAATGGCTGATCGGCGGCCCGCCGCTGGCCTACCTGGTGGTGTTCTTCGCCATCCCCGTGCTGATCATGGTGCTCGCGTCGTTGCGCAATTCCGGCGATTTCGGCGGGCTCGCGCCCCTCTTCAGCGAGGAATCGGGAACACTCGACCTGACGACGGAAAACTACGGGCGTTTCTTTTCCGACTTGATCTACACCGAACTTTTCCTGAAGTCATTTGCCTACGCGGCGATCACCACCTTGGTCTGCCTGGTCATCGCTTATCCGCTGGCCATGCTGATCGCGCGCAGCGCGAAGAAGCATCGCGACCTGCTCGTGCTGCTGGTGATCCTGCCCTTCTGGTCGAACTTCCTGATTCGTGTCTATGCGTGGATGATCATCCTCGGGCCGCAGTCGGTCTTCGTCAGCGCGCTCAACCGGGTTCTCGGTACGATCGGCATCGAACCGGTGACGCTGCTCTATACGCCGTTCGCCGTCATCGTCGGCCTCGTGTACGTGCATCTGCCGTTCATGGTGCTGCCGCTCTATGCCAACCTGGAGAAGCACGATCCCGCGCTGCTCGATGCCGCGCAGGATCTCGGCGCGAATGCCTGGCGGCGCTTCTGGCGAGTCACGTTTCCGCTGTCCTTGCCCGGCGTGTATGCCGGCGCCGCACTGGTGTTCATTCCGGCGCTGGGCATCTTTGCGATTCCCGACATCCTCGGGGGCACGGAAGGCATCATGATCGGCAATGTGATCAAGCAGCAGTTCCTCGACACGCGGGACTGGCCGTTTGGCAGTGTGCTGTCGATGGTGCTGACTGTGATGGCAGTGGCGCTCGCCGGGCTTGCCGCCTGGGTGGCCAGGCAGTCGCGGACATGATCCGTCGCTCGCGCGGATTGTGGGCCGCGGCGATTTTCGCCTATGTGTTCCTGTACGCGCCGCTGGTCATCGTCGTTGCCTATTCCTTCAACGATTCCAGGCTCAATGCCGAGTGGGTGGGCTTTACCTTTGCCTGGTACGGCAAACTTTTCCATAACGAGAAAATGCTGCAGGCGGCGTGGAATTCCCTGCTCATCGGCGTGACCGCGAGCGTGGTCTCCACGGTCTTCGGCACCATGGCCGGCTATGCGATGTACCGCTTCAAAATGCGCCTGCTGCCGCTGCTGATCCTGGCGCCCATCGCCATTCCCGAAATCCTGATGGGCGTGTCGTTGCTGATTTTCTTCGTGCTGCTCAATATTTCGCTGGGCATGATTTCCATCATCCTTTCGCACATCGCGTTTTGCATCGGTTTCGTCGCCATCGTCGTGCGCTCTCGTCTGGCGGGCATGGACGAAAGCCTGACCGAGGCCGCGCGCGATCTGGGTGCGACGCCGTGGATGGCGTTCCGGCTGGTGACGCTGCCGCTGATCATGCCCGGCGTGGTCGCCGGCGCGCTGATGGCGTTCACGCTGTCGATCGACGATTTCGTGATCACGTTCTTTACGGCGGGTGTGGGCTCGACCACGCTGCCGCTGCAGATCTACACCATGGTGAAAATCGCGGTTACGCCCGAGGTCAACGCCGTTTCCACCCTGCTGATGATGCTCACGCTGGCGCTGATCCTGATCGCATCCAAACTGGCGCCGGGGTCATTACGTGCGCAATGACCCGTTGTCGCGGGGGCGCCGCTGGACGCCCGGGCCGGCATTGCCTAATCTAGTCGTTGACCCAACTCAATATAACAAACACTTCGCAGATCACGGAGATCCCCCATGAAAAAGCTGTTGGCCCTGATGTTGTTTGTAAGCCTTCCGGCGCTGTCCGCCGACGAGTTGCACCTCTACAACTGGAACGATTACATCGCCCCGGAAGCGGTGAAGGCCTTCGAAGCCCAGTGCAAGTGCAAGGTGGTGCAGGATTTCTACGGCGACAACGAGGAACTGGTCGCCAAGCTCGCTGCGGGGGCCAAGGGTTATGACGTCATGGTTCCGACCTCGAATTACGTGGCGGGAATGGCCAAGGCCGGCTGGCTGCAGCCGCTCGACAAGGGCAAGCTGCCGAACTTCAAGAACCTGATGCCGACCTACCTGAACACCGAATTCGATCCCGGCAACAAGTACTCCGTCCCTTACGCGATGTCGATCACGCTGATCGGCTACAACGACCAGAAGATGAAGGAACTCGGCATCACGGTGGATTCCTGGGCGGTGATTTTCGATCCCAGGATCCTGCAGAAGATCAAAGGCAAGGTCACCGTGCTCGACAGCCAGGCCGAAGTCATGGCGGCGGCGCTGAAGTATCACGGGTACTCAGTCAATGACCGCGATCCCGCGCACTGGCAGCAGGCGAAGGAAACCATCCTCAAGGCCAAACCCTACTGGGCGGCCTTCATGGCGCAGGGCTACATCAAGGAATTGTCGACCGGCAACATCTGGGTGGTGCACGGCTACTCGAACGATATTTTCCAGGCCGATATTGGCGCCCAGGAAGCCAAGCAGAAGTTCCGCATCCGCCACGCCCTGCCCAAGGAAGGCGCCGTGCTGGCGCTCGATGCGATGGTCATTGCGAAAACCGCGCCGCGGCCCGATCTCGCGCACCAGTTCATCAACTTCATGCTCGAAGGCAAGAACTCGGCGGCATTGACCAACATCACGGGTTCCGGCAACCCGAATACCGAGGCGATGCAGTTCATCAAGCCCGAGATCAAGTCGATCAAGGCGGTGTTTCCCGATGCGGATTCCGCAAAACGTCTTGAGCAGCTCAAGGACATGAACAAGAAGGAACGCAAGCTGCTCAACCGAATCTGGACCGAGATCAAGGCCAAGTAACCGGCGGCCTGTGAGGAAGCGTCGACCGGCGCTTCCCCGCGAGCTCGTTCACGCGTCCGGGGCCGCGGGACGCTGCAAACGGGCCATCAACCGGGCAAGGTCGGATTCCGGCAGAAACTGGATGCCAGCCGATCGTGCCCTGCCGCCTCCCGATTCAAACTCATGCGCCAGCAAGTGCATCGCGGGCCCGCCTGGATCGGGTGCCCGCAAACTGACCTGGTAGCCCCCTCCCGTACGCAACAGTAACGCGACGATTCGATCGCGGTGGCGCCGCGCGAGTGCATTGGCAAAGTTGCCGGCGATGCGCCGGCTCCACGGTTCGTCCGGCAGGGTGACCATCACCGCGCTGTTGCCGATGTGCTCGATGCGCAGCGCCAATGCCCGTTGCAGGTCTTGCGCGCTCGCGCGGCGCAGGACTTCGACCTCGGGCGATTGCGCACGAAATGCCAGGGGATCGGCGTAGGGCCGCATGCGCCGATAAAGCTCGGCCGGATCGAAATGCAGGTCGGCAAGTGCCTGCCCATAGGCGTTGTAGTTCAGGCACTCTCCCAGTTCCCTGAGAGTTTCGATATCGGCGTGCGCCATTCCGAGTCCGCTTGCGGCGGCACGGGCCTCGGCGCGCAGATTGTCGCCGAAAGCCGCAACCACAGCCCAGGCGCGGTAGCGGCCTTGCAGATGGCGGTCGACGATCAGGCTCGTGCAAACTGTTGCCGAAGTATCGATATGGGCTTCGAGCAGCGGATGCTGCGGAATCTCGCCGGCGAAATGGTGATCGAAATAGCGCACGCGGGCGCCGACGTGCAATGCGCCGAGCAACGCTTCGCGATTCCTGTCCAGCGAGATGTCGAGCACGGTAAGTTCGTCTCCGGGCTCGGGGGCCACGCGCGCGAGCAGGGCTATGTCGCGCTTGACGCCGGTTATCAGCGTGGATGTATGCGGATCGGCGAGCCGCAACTGGTGCAGCGCGCACAGTCCGTCGGCGTCGCCATTGAAGATGTCATAGAATCTCATGCTGTGCCATCTGCTGCGGCCAGGCGCAATGCCACCATGACATGAGCAGTTCGCTTCCTTTTGCGTCCGCGCGCTACGCGCGCAGTTCCAGGCTGGTCGCCTACCTCACCGTAGCTTACCTTCTGCTCGTGGTGTATGCCAGCTTGTATCCCTTCGCCGATTGGCGCGTGCCGAACGACGATGCCACCCACTTTTTGTTCGCCGGTTGGCCGCCCTACATCGTTGCTTCGGACGTTGTGCTCAATGTCCTTGCCTACGCGCCGCTTGGCCTGCTGCTGACCTTGATGTGGATGGGGCACGTGCCGAGTTGGGCTGCCGGGGCACTGGGTGTCATTGCCGCATTGCTTCTGAGTCTGGTACTCGAGTACACGCAGGCCTACTTGCCTACGCGCATCTCCTCGAACGTCGACGTTCTGACCAATTCGATCGGTGCGTTGTGGGGGGCCGTGGTGGCGTATGTCTGGGGCGAGCGCTGGCTGCTGTCCGGAGAATTGCATCGGCTGCGCGAACAGCATTTTCGCCCGGGTGCGCGCACCGATTTCGCCTTTGTGCTGCTCGCGCTGTGGCTGCTCACACAGCTCAACGCGGAGATCTGGCTGTTCGGCAATGGCAACCTTCGCCATTTTCTGCCGGCGAGTTTCGGTGTGCGCTATACAGCCGATGCGTATCTGTTGCTTGAAGCCGGGGTCGCGGCGCTGAATTTTTCCGGGGTAGCGTTCTTCATCGGTGCGATCGCGCGCAGTTTCACCGCTGCCGCCGTCTCGGTCACCGTGCTGGTGCTGACCGCGCTGATGCTCAAAAGCATCGCGTCGATGGCCTTGTTCATTCCGGGCAATCCCGGCCTGTGGCTGACGCCGGGATCAGTTCTGGGCATGGTGGCGGGCGTGATGCTGTGGCTGCCGCTGGCGCAACTATCCGCGGTCAACGCGGTACGTGCCGCTGCGCTCTGCTTTACGGCAGGCGTCTTCCTCGTCAACCTCGCGCCGGAGAATCCCTATCTCGTCGCGGCGTTGCAGGTGTTGCAGAGCGGGCAATTCCTGCGATTCAACGCCATGATCGGGTTGTTGTCTTCGTGGTGGCCCTTCCTGGTGTTCGCCTATCTGGCATTTTTGCTGCGCGGGAGCCGGCGCGGGACTTAGGGCTGCCGGCAAGTCCGCTCCAAGTGAATAAGGAATCCGCAATGACGAAACAGACCGCCGATCCGACGCTGCCGACTGACAGCCTCGACGAGCTGCGTGAACGCCAGCGTCGCTTCGCGGCCGAGCGCGATTGGGAGCAGTTCCACCAGCCGAAGAATCTGGCGATGTCCGTTGCCATCGAGGCGGCCGAGATCATGGAACACTTCCAGTGGCTGACTGCCGACCAGAGCGCCAGTCTCGATGCCGCTGCCAGGCGCGAAGTGGGCCACGAAATCGCGGACGTGCTGCTCTATCTGGTCAGGCTGGCAGACGTGCTCGACATCGACCTGGCCGCGGCGGCGCGCGAAAAAATCGCGCTCAACGCGCTGAAGTACCCGGTGCAGCGCGGCTTATAATCGAGCATTGCTTTCACGAGGATCATTTTGTGAGCTATTACGCCCACCATGTGTTTTTCTGCTGCAACCAGCGCAAGAACGGCGAGGCCTGCTGCGCCGATCACGACGCGCAGGGCATGCGCGACTACGCCAAATCCAGGGTCAAGGCCCTGAAGCTCGCGGGCAAGGGCAAGGTGCGCATCAATCAGGCTGGCTGCCTGGATCGGTGCGAAGAGGGCCCGGTGATCGTGGTTTATCCCGAGGAAGTCTGGTACACCTACGTGGACAAGGACGACATCGACGAAATCATCGAGGAGCATCTGGTCAACGGGCGTGTCGTCGATCGCCTGCGCATTTGAAACCTGCCTCCGTGCAAAAGCTTTCCATCGACGGCCCGGCCGGAAAGCTCGAAATCGCCGTCAACGAGCCGGATGCCGCGCGGCGCGGGATTGCACTGATTGCTCATCCTCATCCACTTTACGGCGGAACGCTGGACAACAAAGTGGTGCAGACCCTCGCCAAGGCCTTTGTTGCGCTGGGTTACTGCGCGCTGAGGTTGAACTTCCGTGGCGTGGGTGCAAGCGATGGCGTATTCGACGAGGGACGGGGCGAAACGGAAGATTTCCTCGCGCTGGCCGAGTATGGGCGGCGCACGTATGGCGCGGATGAATTGGCGATCGGCGGCTTTTCCTTCGGCGGCTTCGTCGCGGCATCGGCGGCCGAGCAACTGCCATCGCGTCACCTGGTTTTGGCGGCGCCGGCCGTCGGCCGGTTTCCCGTGGGCAAGGTGCCGGAAAATACGCTCGTCGTGCACGGCGAGGAAGACGATGTCGTGCCATTGAAAGACGTATTCGAGTGGGCGCGGCCGCAATCCCTCCCGGTCGTCGTGTTTCCCGGGGCCGGCCATTTCTTTCACGGCAACCTGGTCACGCTGCAGCGGCTGGTCGAGCAGCATTGCCGGACCTGAATAGGATCGCCATGCTCTGGATCAAGTCCTTTCATATCATTTTCATGGTGACCTGGTTCGCCGGCCTGTTCTACCTCCCGCGCCTGTTCGTCTATCACGCCATGAGCGAAGACGCGCCCAGCCGCGAACGTTTCAAGCTCATGGAACGCAAACTGTTCTACGGAATCATGACGCCCGGTGCCGTGCTGACGATTGCTTTCGGCCTGTGGCTGTGGCTCGGTTACGGTTTCTACGGCGGCTGGCTGCATGCCAAGATGGCGCTGGTGGCCGTGCTGGTGGCCTATCACGCCTATTGCGGGAAACTCATGGTGGATTTCAAGCACGACCGCAATCGTCATGGCCACGTGTTCTACCGATGGTTGAACGAGCTGCCGGTCGTCCTGCTGATAGCGATCGTCCTGCTGGTGGAATTGCAGCCGTTCTGATGCTGATCATTCGCACCGCATGGCTGTTCATCGTCGTTGCGGCGTTCGCATGTGCCTCGCCTGTAATGGCGCAGCCGGCCACGCGCATCCTGGTTCAAAGTTCGCCGGTTGCCGGGTTCCAGTTTCACGAAGGCAAGCAGGTATGGGATCAATTGAAGGTCGGCGATGGGCTGGCGCTGGTGCGCGAACCGGATAATGCGCACGACCCGCGCGCGGTGCGCGTCGAATGGAACGGCCATCTGCTGGGCTACGTCCCGCGCGCAGAAAACGACGCCGTCGCGCGCCAGCTGGACCGCGGCAACAAGCTCGAAGCGCGCATTGTGCGCCTGACCAAACACCGCGATCCCTGGAAGCGCATCGAGTTCGAGGTTTTTCTACGGCTATAAGACTATTCACCGCGAAGACGCAAAGGGCGCGAAGTTAGCGAGAACTGAATCGACAGATGACATAATTCTGGATTTGCAGCCCACTTTTTTGTTGCAACGACACATTTGACCTGGCCTTTCTTTGCGTCCTTTGCGTCCTTTGCGTCCTTGCGGTGAGAAGGTCTTGAAGTAAATAATGACAGAAAAAAGTATGCAAAGATTCTTCGCGCCGTGTCCGCGCGGGCTCGAGGCGGTGTTGGCCGGGGAACTGGCCGAACTGGGTGCGGCCGACATCGTCGCGGCGGAAGGCGGCGTGGGTTTTTCCGGCGCGATGTCCGTCGCTTACGCAGCCAACCTGCACAGTCGCATTGCGAGCCGGGTCCTGTGGCAGGTCGGTTCCGGCCATTATCGCAGCGAAGAGGATGTCTATCGCGGGGTGAATGCGCTCGACTGGCCGCAGTTGTTCGACGGCACGCTGACAATACGCGTGAACGTCGCCGCGGTGCGCAGTCCGCTCAACAGCCTGGACTTCATTACGTTGCGCATCAAGGATGCCGTGTGCGACAAGTTTCGCACGCAGACCGGCGTTCGCCCAAGCGTGGATACCGCGCAACCGGAAGTGCGCATCCATGCTTTCCTGGAAACGGAACGCTTCACGCTGTATCTCGACACCTCCGGCGAGCCGCTGTTCAAGCGCGGAGCCAGGCAGATGACCGGGGAAGCGCCGTTGCGCGAGAACCTTGCTGCCGGGATCCTGAAACTTTCCGGCTGGACACCGGACCTGCCGCTGCTCGATCCGATGTGCGGCAGCGGAACCTTCCTGATCGAGGCGTTGCAGATTGCGCATGGTATTGCGCCAGGTGCCAAACGGGATTTTGCCTTCGAGAAATTACGCGGTTTCGACGCCACGGGATGGGACCGGATCAAGGCGCAAGCCGAAGCGCAGCCGGCGCCGAATCCTACACCGGCGATTTTCGGCAGCGACCTGTACGGTGAATCGCTGAAACTGGCGCGGGTGAATCTTGCGGCGGCCGGGTTTGCCGATGCAGCCCCGCTCAAGCAGGCAAATATCCTGGAGATTTCAGCGCCCGGTGCGCAAGGCGTGCTGGTGGCCAATCCGCCTTACGGCGTGCGCCTGGGCGAGCAGGACGAACTCGCCGCGTTCTACCCGCAGGTGGGAGATGTGCTGAAGAAAAAATTCGCCGGCTGGCGCGCTTACGTGTTCACCGCCGACATGCGCCTGCCTAAACTCATCGGCCTGTCGCCGTCGAAACGCACCCCGCTCTACAACGGCGCGCTCGAATGCCGGCTGTATGAATTCAAAATGGTTAGCGGCGCGATGCGCCGTGAAAAGCGGGAGGGGTGAGGGGTAAGGATGCGCGTTTCGGGGTTCCTCACCCCTCACCCCTTACTTCGTCAAACGATATTCAGGTGATCCACCCCGGAAGTCAGATCCCGATCCTTGGTTTCCTTGCCGTGCAGTTTGATCTGCAGGCGTAATTCGTTCATCGAATCGGCGTTGCGCATCGCGTCTTCGTAGCCGATCTTGCCGCCTTCGTAGAGGTCGAACAAGGCCTGGTCGAAGGTCTGCATGCCCATCTCGCGCGACTTCTTCATGATTTCCTTGATTTCGTGCACCTCGCCCTTGAAGATCAGGTCGGAAATGAGTGGCGAATTCAGCAGGATTTCGATCGCTGCGGCGCGACCCTTGGTATCCTTGAGCGGGATCAGGCGCTGGGAAACCAGACCCTTCAGGTTCAGCGACAAGTCCATGAGCAACTGCGAACGGCGCTCTTCCGGGAAGAAATTGATGATCCGGTCCAGCGCCTGGTTGGCGCTGTTGGCGTGCAACGTGCACATGCACAAGTGGCCGGTTTCCGCAAACGCGATGGCGTGTTCCATGGTCTCGCGTTCGCGGACTTCGCCGATGAGAATCACGTCCGGTGCCTGGCGCAGGGTGTTCTTCAGCGCGGCTTCCCAGGAATCGGTATCGACGCCGACTTCACGCTGGGTGATCATGCAATTCTTGTGGTCGTGCACGTATTCGATCGGATCTTCGATCGTGATGATGTGACCATGGCTGTTTTCGTTGCGGTAGCCGATCATCGCGGCGAGCGTCGTCGATTTGCCCGAGCCGGTACCGCCCACCATGATCACCAGGCCGCGCTTGGTCATCGCCACGTCTTTCAGAACCGGCGGCAACCCGAGGTCGTCCATTTTCGGAATCGCCGTGGTGATCGTCCGCAATACGATGCCGACCCGCGCCTGCTGCACAAAGGCATTGACGCGGAAGCGCCCGATGCCAGGCGGGTTGATGGCGAAGTTGCATTCCTTGGTGGCTTCGAACTCCTGCGCTTGCTTGTCGTTCATCAGCGAGCGAGCCAGTTCCTGCGTGTGCTGCGGCGTCAGGCTCTG
>JANXVW010000311.1 GCA_025351455.1 Betaproteobacteria bacterium
GAGGTCGCCCAGAAATTGACCAACACGACCTTGCCCTTGAGCGACGACATGGCGAACTGATCGCCGTGCACGCCGATGAAATTCACGTCGGCTGGTGTAATCGGGCGATTCCAGCCGGCATAAACGCCCGCCGTCAGCGCGCCCAGCGCCAGCACAATGGCGAATACGATGATTTTCCTGTCGGCTGTCATCTGCAATCCGTTCCGCGAAAGGGGCGATTTTACCAAGCCTGCGGGCCCATAACGGACCGCTGAGCTATCCGGTTGGCGCGCGGGGCAACAATTCCAGCAGGGGCGCCCATGATTTGCGGTTCTGGGCCTTGCCCGCGGCACGCGCCCCTGCCTGGAAAACCGCATAGTCCCGCTGGATTTCACGGGCCGCCTTGAGAAGGCTCGCGGCATCCAGTGATTGCAGCTCGATGCCGGCGCCGAATGACTTGATCAGGTTCGCGCTCCAGGTGCCCGCCGTCGCCACAACCGGGCAGGCATGCGACAGGGCATCCAGCGTAACGCCGCTGACCCGGTCGCGGAATTCGTCGCGATCGTAAGGCTGGAGGCAGATGCTGCCCGTAAACAGCGCCGAATATTCTTGCGGGGTCAGCGTCTGCGATACGACCGCGAGCGGCGCATAGCCGGCGGCCTGGAGTCGGGCAATGTCGGCACGTGTTTTTGCGTCGACCTTTCCGTAATGATCGGCCGAGACCTGCACGGCAATCGGCATCCGATCGTTCTCGCGCACAAGCAATTCGACAAGGTCCACGATCAGCGAGAAGCCCTTGTCCTGGCGCGCGGCCCCGGCATAGAGGAGCTGCCGGAACGCGACGGGGGCGTCGCTGCCGGATGCCGGCGGCGCGGGATAGGGCAGCAGGTATACGTTGGTGAAGCCGCAACGCTTGAAGAATTCGACCACGGTCGCGGTGGTGCCGAAAATGACGACATGCGGTTGCCGCCGCGCCAGCTTGCGGAAGGAGCGCAGCTTGGCCGGGGTCTCGCGCAGCCAGTGGAAATACAGGAACACGCGGTTGCGCGGAAGCGGACCGTCCGCAATCAGGTCGAGCGTGAGCAGATCGCTGCGGCGCGCGGTGGTGACAACGATCGGCGCACCGCTACGTAGCAGCCGGCGGTACAACAGCAAAGTTTGAATCAGACGAATCCGGCGGCGGAACATCGGATGATTGGCGACGTGCGCTCCGAAGACCATGCCTTGCGCGCCCCTCGCGCTCCATAATTCGACCGGCCCATTCACCAGCGCATGACACAAACTGGTGACCAGGCTGTAGCAATGGCCCGAGTAGCCCTCCAGCGTTGGCTCCACCACGTGGATTGGTTGCACGTCAGCGCCCCTGGCTCAGCAATTGCCCCGCTGCAGCGATGACCGCGGCGGCCGGCAGCATCTGCAGGCAGACGCTTTCGCTCATGACGTGGCGCGCACACCCTTCCTGCAGACAGGGAACACAGGCGCCCGCGCCTTGCACCAGCACGACGTTTCCCGTCGACTGGGTTCCGCGCAACAGATAAGGCGATTGCTGTGCCTCGATCCCGCGCGGCCACGGTCCCCATTTGACCGGATTCGACGGTCCGAACAAGGCGACCGTCGGCGCGCCCATCGCGGCGGCAAGATGCGTAGTAACCGTGTCCGGTCCGACATAGAGTGCCGCGCGCTGCAGCAACAGTGCGAGCTGGCTGAAATCCAGCCGGCCGGCCAGGTTCACCGGCGATGGCAAGAGACTCGCAGCGAACCGGCTCACATAGTTCTTTTCCTCGGCATCACCGCTGCCGGTCAGCACGACAGTCAGGCCGCGCTCGTTCAACCACCGCGCGAGTGCCTGCCACTGATCAAGTGGCCACATTTTGTAAGTGAATTTCGGATACAGGTGCAGGACTGCGTACTTTCCCTGGCCGAAGCCCGGAAACACTTCCGAGACGGAAGCCTCGTCCTGCGCCGACCAGGTGATCGGTGTTTCGAACCGGCGTGGCAAGCCGAGCATATCCGCGAGCAAAAGGTTTTGCACGACGGTGTGCAGATCCAGATTGTCGAAAGGCACGCAGGCATGCAGCAGTGCGCGCTTCCAGGCGCTCTTGAAACCGGCGGTCATCACACCAATGCGAATTTTTCCGGCAAGCCACGCATACAGTGTCGGCCGATCACTCGGCGACGTGGAAATGGCAAGGTCGTATTTGCGCCAGAGCTGACGCGCAAAGCGCCAGTGGCCGGCTCCGGGCACAACGACGATTCGATCGATGTCCGGATTGCCGGCGAGAATGCCTTCCGTGCCTTTGAACACCAGCAGATCGATGCGTGTCGAAGGCCATGCCGCCTTGAGCGAGCGGATCAACGGCGCAGTGAGCAGGACGTCGCCGATGCGACGGGTGACGATCACCAGCACTCGCTTTGGCGCTTCCTTGACCCTGTTCACCAGGCGGTACCCGGCTCAGTGCGGCACTGGGTGCCGCCGGCGTTGGCGCAGCAAGAACCTGAGCTTCCTCCAGGGAAGTCCCAAACCGTACTTGCGCAGCAATTGCCAGGCGCCCCATAGCCCGATCGGGAACTGATGATCCCGCGGCACGTACCATGCATTTACGCCGGTTCTTCGCACCACCTTGTACCCTTGGGAAGCCATGTAGCGATGCTTCACGAGTCCGGTCACATGGTCCTCAATCAGCACCAGCTTCGGCCGCCAACGCTGGATCGAAAATCCCTTCAACACCTCTAGTTCGAAGCCCTCTACGTCCACCGAGACGAAATCGACGCGTTCCAGCGCGGCGTCTTCGACAATCGAATCGAGCGTCCTGACCTCGACGACGATGACACTTTCGACTTCCGCCTCGGGAAGCATCAGTTCGGGCCGCATTGAAGAATAGGGACCGGAAACGTAAAACTCCGCACGCGTCCCATGGCGTTCGTGTGAACCGCAGGCAAACTGGAAAACTGGTGCCTTGCGTTCTCGTCGCAGCCTCTGCGCCAAATGCGGGAGAGGCTCGACGAG
>JANXVW010000341.1 GCA_025351455.1 Betaproteobacteria bacterium
GCATCGAACATCGGGTTACCGGTCGCAAGCGCGAGCAGGATCGCGATCAATGCCAACGCCAGGCCCGCCAGCGCCGCGATGTCCTCCCCCAGCACGATGATCAGGTCGCTGTTGCGCGAGACATGGAAGAATTTCCACAGCGACATGCCGCCGGACACCTTGCGGATCTCGCGTACGCAACCGGCCAGCGAAAACGATTCCAGCACGATGGAAACCGCCAATACGGCGATCGCAATGATCGGGTGGGAAATAGGCTCGGTCGCATGCAGCTTGTGCCAGCCCTCGTATAACGAAAACATGCCGCCGATGGTGAACAGCAGCACCGCCACGAGGAAAGCCCAGAAGTACACGACCTTGCCGTAGCCGAGCGGGTGCTTCGCGTCCGGCTTGCGCTTCGCTTCCTTCATGCCACGCAACAACAAAACCTGGTTGCCACAGTCGGCCGCCGAGTGAATCGCCTCGGCAAGCATGGCGCTCGAACCGGTCACGGCCGCGGCCGTGCCCTTCGCGATCAAAATGCCGGCGTTGGCGCTGAGCGCGTAGAGGACGGCACGAAGCGATGATGCGTTGGACATTCTGGTTACCTACCGAGATGTAGAGCTTGCTCAAGCGGCATTGTTGAGGCGTTCGGCGATGGCGAGCACCCTGTACATGGAGCGTACGACCGGCAGTTCGATCAATTCGCCGTCCACGACAACCAGCCCTGAACTGTCCTGCTCGAAGGCGGCGCAGACCTTGCGCGCCTTCTCGATGGTCTTCGCATCAGGCGTAAACGCTTCATGGATGATTGCGAGCTGGTTCGGATGGATCGACGCCTTGCCGGTGAATCCGAGCCGGGCGCATGCGTTGGCTTCCTTGCGCAAACCTTCCGGATCGTCGAGGTTCAGATAAGGCACGTCGAGCAGGTCGATGCCGGCCGAAGCTGCGGCATGCACCAGCCGTGAGCGTGCGTACAGCAGTGGCTCCCAGGATTTTTCACAGCGCAGGTCCGCGGACATGTCGACCGCCCCGAGGATGATCGAATCGATTCGCGCTGATGACTTCGCAATCTCGATTGCGCGCTCCAGTCCCTGGTTGGTTTCGATGATGACGCAGAAACGGATCTGCCGTGCCGGGCCGTTCGCCAGCAAGGTCTCGATCAGCTGCACCTCTTCGGCCGAACGGATCTTCGGGATCATGATCGACGGCGGTGGTGCGTCCGACTCGATGATCGCGCCCAGGTCCTTCAGCCCGTCTGGCGTGGACAAGCCGTTGATGCGCACCATGCGCTCCACATGCGGGTGCGTATTTTCCTGGAACAACGGTAACGCCAGGGCACGGCCTTCGTCCTTGCGGCTGCGCGCGACTGCATCCTCCATGTCGATGCAGACGATGTCGGCGCCCGAGTCCAGCGCCTTGGCATAGCGGTCCGGCCGCAGGGCGGGCACGAACAGCAGGCTGCGGCGCGGACGGAGTGTGGGGCTGGATTGCAGCATGGCGCGCGGACCGAATCTGAGGAAAGAGGCCATGCTAGCCTCACGCCGCCGATTCGCCAAGCCCGGCGCACCGAGCCGTTTATGGAAAAGAAACCTTTGCGTCTGCGCATTTGGAGTATCAAATTCGAGTAACGGCGGCGTCGCGGCGGGTAGCGACGACTACGTAGCGCAAAGGTCCATCCGGCAGCGCGTTGTCGAACGGATAACGGGTCACCAGGGTCAGGCGGTCGTCGCCGGTATCGAGCAGCACGCGCACGTCCCTGTTGCGTACGACTTCGATTCCGTTGACCACGTAGTGCACCACGCGCCGGCTTGCGGAATGCACGACCAGCCTGTCGCCGGAGCGCAGATCGCGCAGAAAAGAAAAATGACTGTCGCGATCTCCAGTGACGACGGCATTGCCGGGATCGCCAGGCAACGGCGTGCCGTCGATGTGGCCGGGCCCGAAGGCAAGAGTGCGTTCTCCTGCTCCCGCGAGCACCATCAGCGCGGCGCCCTGACGCGGCGCTTCCAGCCGCGCGACCGGAAAGATTTCCGCCCACGGCCACGGCTTCACTGCTGCACCGGTCGCTAGCGACCGGTGCCAGGCCAGCGCGATCAATCGCTGCGTCAGCCGCACCTTTGCGCGGGTGACCATCGCTCCGCCTGTCTGCCAAAGTGGCATGGCCGTCGATCCCGTAACCGGCATCCGCTGTGCGCGCGCCGTCACGATTTGCGCCTTGCCAGGGAGTACACGAACAACCCGAGGAAACCGGCACCGAACGCCAGAAGCAGATAAAGCAAGGCGGGAGTGGACGTGCCGCTTTTGTGCAACGAGTCGAACGCCGCTTCGTGCGCCGATTGCTGCGGCAGGCTCCCAGGCGCCGCTGCCGGTGCGCTGATCGCCTGGGCCGCCAGATGCACCGGACCTGCGTCCTGCCTTTCGCGCGCCTCCATTTCCGTTTCGCGGCCCTGGACCGGTTCGGACGATGCCAAGGTCGGCGCGCCCGAAGCCTGTGCCGGCGGCGCAATGACGGTCAGCGACAGGACCGTCAACGCCAGCAGCAGCGCGAAAGCCGTTCCCGCCAGCACGGCGGTGATGACGATGCGGATCACGTCGCGGGCCATTGAAACTGCCGGCGCCTGCGGTCCGGCCAAACTGCGATTCGGAAATAGATTCATGTCGTTCCCCGGTTGCGGTTGATGTGCGACTTGCACGACCGCCATTGAAGCCCCGCTCCGGGGCGGGAGAACGCCAGAGAAAGGGAAAGCTGCGGGCGGAAAGTGGCAAGAAAATGGCATTTCATGCAGTCAGGCTTGGCCGTGCCGCGCTCGGGTATAGTGCTTCGCAATACGACAACTGCACTTGCCCCGCAAAGACGCAAAGGACGCAGAGAAAAGCAGAGGATTCGTGCAGATTCATATGCGCATGCGAGTCGGAACGGGATTTGTTGGAGTGACACCCTCCACTGCCATCCCCGGAATCAAAATGCGCGATTTTACAATTCGCTGTTTTCCTCCGCGTCCTTTGCGTCTTTGCGGTGAATCCGTTTTTCTGAACTAATAATCATGCCCAGACGCATAGCCATCGTTGAAGACGACGCCGCGATCCGTGAAAACTACGCGGACGTGTTCCGACGTCAGGGCTACGAGGTCGCCGCGTTCTCCAACCGTCCGGAAGCACTCAGGGCGATGCGCATCCGCCTGCCGGACCTGGCGCTGATCGACATCGGGCTGGCGGACGAAATCGAAGGCGGCTTCGCGCTGTGCCGCGAACTGCGTGCCCTGTCTTCGACTTTGCCCATCATTTTCCTGACCGCGCGCGACGGCGACCTCGACACCGTGTCCGGCCTGCGCATGGGCGCGGACGACTACCTGACCAAGGACATCAGCCTGCCGCACCTTCTGGCCCGCATTGCGGCGCTGTTCCGGCGTGTCGAAGTCATGGGGGCACCGGCGACTGCCGAAGACGTCCTGGAACGCGGGCGGCTCAGACTGAACCTCAAGCGCATGGAGGCGCATTGGACGGAGCAGCAGGTCGAACTCACGCTGACGGAATTCTGGATCGTGCATGCGCTCGCCAAATTTCCGGGACACGTAAAGGATCGCGACGCACTCATGCGCGAAGCCAGCCTGACCGTGGACGACAGCACCATCACCTCCCACGTCAAGCGCATCCGCCGCAAGTTCGCCGCGGTCGACGCCGCTTTCGATTCGATACAAAGCGTCTACGGCATGGGTTACCGCTGGCATGGCGACCGCTGATTTCCCCGCAAACCCCGGGCGTCGCGGGCCGGGCCTGCGTTTCGGACTGCGGCTGAAACTGTTCCTGGCCGCGAGCATCCTGCTGCTGATTCCCCTCCTCGGCTTTCTTTATGTGCGCGAACTCGAGCATCTGCTGCTGAAGGTGCAAGAGCAAGGCGTCGTCGCCACCGCCCGGGCAGTGGGCACGGCGCTCAACGACCGGCCCAGCCTGTTCCTGAGCGGCGAGGTGTATCCCTTCGCATTGGCGCAGGACAACGACCTGCGCATCGACAACTTGCCCGCGCCGATCGTCATCGATGGGCAGACGGAGGATTGGGCAAAACAACCAGTGACGCCCCACGCCGTGGGAGCAGGCGCAGGCAGCCCCGAGTCGCGCGCCTTCTCCGCGCGCTATCGCATCGGCCGGCAGGGTAACGCCATCTATGCGCTGTTCGAGGTGCAGGACGCAAAAGTGGTGCTGCGCGATCCTGATACGGATCCCTTGCAGGCGGCCGACCATCTGGAAGTCGCCGTGGTCACGCCGGACGATGAGTTCCTGCGGTTCGCCATCGATGCCCGCGGCACCGGTAAAGCGGTGGTCCATCTCCTGACCGCAGACGGCGAACAAGTCATCGACAACCGCATCCAGGCCATCTTTCGCCTTGTCCCGGGAGGTTACCTGATGGAACTGCGTCTGCCGCGCTCGCTGGTGGGGCCGCGCCTGGGCTTCACCGTCGTCAACGTCGACGACCCCGCCGCGGGATCGGCCGTGGTTTCGATCAGCACGTCCGATACGTCGGGCAAGCAAACGCTCGGTGCTGTCATCGTGCCCTCGCCCGAAGTCAGCGAACTGGTAAGCAGGCTGGGGCGCGCGCGTTCACGAATTTGGGTGCTCGACGTGAACCGCCGCGTGATCGCGCAGGCCGGTTCGCTGCGCGCGCCCCCCGCACTGAACAATCCGGCACAGGATGCGATCATGCGTTTCTGGGAAGCGGCGGCGGATGTGCTCGTGCGCCCGATCCTGCGACTGGCGATGTCGGAACCGAACGAGGATTTCCAGGACATCGCCCCCGGCACCTATCGCCTGGAAGGACGCGAGATCGACGATGCTCTCGCCGGCCAGACCGGCACGCGCCGCCGCCTCACGCCGGATTCGCGCGCCGTTGTGCTGTCGGCCGCGCAGCCGGTATGGCTGGAAGACAAAGTGGTGGGCGCGGTGCTGATCGAGGAGACCACCAATGACGTGCTCGCCTTGCGCAACCGCGCCTTCGAAAAACTCTTCGCCGCCCTGCTCGCGGTCTACGTCGGTGGCACCGCCGCCCTGCTGATCTTCGCGACGCGCCTGTCGCTGCGCATCCGCCGCCTGCGCGATGAAGCGGAGCATTCGATCGACCCGCACGGTCGCGTGCTCGGCACCGTCAGCGGCTCGGACGCGGGCGACGAACTCGGTGACCTGTCGCGCAGCTTCGCCGACATCCTGCGCCGCCTGCAACAGTACACCGGCTACCTTGAGTCGCTGGCGGGCCGCCTGTCGCATGAGTTGCGCACGCCGGTCGCGGTGGTGCGCTCTTCACTTGATAACCTCAAGCAGGTCGAACTGTCCGACGAAGCACGCGTCTATCTGCATCGCGCAGAGGACGGGCTTACACGGCTGAGCACGATATTCACGCGCATGAGCGAGGCGACGCGCCTCGAACAATCGCTCGCGTCTGTCGAGCGCGAGCGCTTCGACCTGGCCGATGTCGTGCGCGGCTGTGTCGAGGGCTACCGCCTCGCGCATCGGGAACGTGTGTTTGCGTTCGATGCCGGCTCCGGCGCCTTCCCGGTCGTCGGATCGCCCGACCTGGTCGCCCAGATGCTCGACAAGATTGCCGCCAACGCTGTGGAATTCAGCGCGGCCGGCAGCACAATCCGCTTCGAGTTGCAACGCGAAGCGGCGGAGGCGCGCCTGTCCGTGCTCAATGAAGGCCCGCCTTTGCCCGCAGATATGCATGATCGATTGTTCGAATCGATGATTTCAGTGCGAGATAAGCAGGCGCAAAGCGAACCGCATCTCGGCCTGGGCCTTTTTATCGTGCGCCTGATCGCAGAATTTCACGGGGGGCGCGCGAACGCCCGCAATCTAGACGACGGGTCCGGCGTCGAAATCAGAATCGACTTTCCTCTCGCAGATACTCAATAATCTGAATCTGCTTTCACCGCAAAGACGCAAAGCGCGCGAAGGAAAAACTGCGTTCGAATATTGAATAATTCCCTGTTCCTATGGATGAAAGATATGTCGGGGAATGGTATCGTTCACACGCACCTCCAACATATGTGTGCACTGCTCTTCCTCTGCGTCCTTTGCGTCTTTGCGGTGGGAATTGCTCTTCTGTTTAGACAATTTACTATTCAGCGATGACCATCGCCTCCGCGCGATCCGCGCCGGCCGGAGGCTTGGTCTTGCCGATGAACAGCAGCAAAGGCAATGCGGCAAGTGCGATCAGGGCGAAGATCCAGAAATCCCCGGTGAAGCCGATGACCGCGGATTGCAGGCTGATTTCGCGCTCCATTTTCGCAAGCGCCTGGGTCGTAGCCATGCCCCAGCCGTCGTGTCCCTGCGCTTGCAACGCGCGATTGAACGGCGAGATGTGCTCGGCCAGCTGAGCATGCATCACGCTGCTGGTCCGCACATACATGGCCAGCGCGCCGGATACTCCGATGCTCGCGCCGATGCTGCGGACGAGGTTGAACAACGCCGTCGCTTCCGTGCGCATGTGCGGTTGGAGCGATGGAAAGGCGATGACCTGGATAGGCACCATGATGATGCCGCCGCCGATGCCTTGCAGGAAATTGGTCCAGAGCAGCGGCCACATCCCGACATCGGCTGTCCAGTTCGACATCTCCCAGCTCGACCACGCCAGGCAAAGCAGTCCGAAGGCAATCAGCTTACGCGGATCGATGCGGCCGGTGACGCGCCCGCCGATCATCATTGCAATGAACAGGCCGACACCCCGTGGCGCCTGCAGCAGGCCGATCATGTCGATCGGGTAGCCCCGCACCTGGTCGAGGAATGACGGCATCAGCACCATCGGGGGCGTGGTCACGAAGCCGTAGACGAAGACGAACACCAGGCCGAGGAAGAAATTGCGCTGGGTCATCAGCCGCGGATCGAGGAACGGCCGCTTCGCAGTGAGACTGTGCACGTTGAAAAGATAAAGGCCGAGCACGGCAAGGCAGGCTTCCGTAATGATTTCCCACGATTCGAACCAGTCGAGCTGGCCGCCGCGGTCGAGCATGAGTTGCAGTGATCCGATCCCTAGCGACAGACTCAGGAAACCGAACCAGTCCAGCTTGCGCCCGGCATCGTGGGGCGTCTCCGGCAGGAATACCGCCGCGCCGGCCAGCGCCAGCAACCCGAAGGGCACATTGATGTAAAAAATATAGCGCCAGCTCAAATATTCGGTGACGTAACCGCCCACGGTCGGCCCGACGAACGAGCCCAGCGTTGCCGCCATGCCCCATAACGCCATGGCCTTGGCCTGCTCTTCCGGCGGATAGGTGTCGAGGATGATGGCGTGCGAAAGTGGAATGAGGAAGGCGCCGCCCATTCCCTGCACGATGCGCGCGAGCACTTCCACTTCGAGCGAGTTGGCCGATCCGCAGACGACAGACGCGATCAGGAAAATGGTCACCGCCCACATGAACAGTCGCTTGCGCCCGAAACGCAGGCTGAGCCATCCGGAGGAAGGCATGGCGAGCGCGGACGCGACTATATAAGAAGTGATGACCCAGCCGATCTGGTCCTGCGTGGCCGAGAACGTGCCCTGCATGTGCGGCAGCGCCACGGCGGCGATCGTCCAGTCCACCGAATACAGGAAGCTCGCCAGCCCGACCGAGGCGGTGATGAGGCCCGAATGTTTGGCCGCACCGGTCACGTCAGCGACGCGTGCTGGCGACCGCGGAAGCCGGCGTGAGGAAACGCGGCAGCCAGCCGTCGTCGACCAGCTTCTGCACGACGCGCGGCAGGCCGCGCGGCCGGCCGGTTTCCACGGTGACGGTGACCGTCATGCCGGCACGCAATTGCTGCGGCTCGCCTCTTGGCTGTTCGACCTTGATGCGTACAGGAATGCGTTGCACGACCTTGACCCAGTTGCCGGTCGCGTTCTGTGGCGGCAGCACGGCGAATTCCGCCCCCGTCGCCGGCGCAATGGCCTCGACGGTCGCAGGCCATTCACGATCCGGATAGGCATCCGCCACCACTTTCGCGGCTTGCCCGACCGTCATGTAGGTGAGCTGCGTCTCCTTGTAGTTGGCCTCGATCCACAATGGCCCACTCTCGATCAGGCTGAACATCGGCGCGCCTTTCTGGACGAATTCGCCGACCTGCAGCTTCATGTTGCTCACCACCCCGGCGAACGGCGCCTTGATCAGTGCGCGCGACAAATCGAGCATGGCTGCGTCGTACGCGGCACGGGCTTCTGCATAACGCGGCAGGCGTTCGACCGGCGTATCCGGATTGCCGGACAGATCGGCAATGACGCGGTTGGTTTTCTCGCGAATGCTGTCCAGCCGGCGCTTCGCGGCTTCGACGTTGTGTCGCGCCTCGTCGTACATGTCGCCGCGCGACATGCCTTTTTCCTTCAGGTATTCCTGGCGCGCGAGCTGCTTCTCTAGAAAATCGATGCGGCTGCGTGCTTCCGCGGCTTCCTGCAAGGTACCGCGGTATTCCGCGCGCAGCGACTGCACCGCGGTACGCGCCACGTCCATCTGTGCGCGCGCTCCGTCCACGGCAATCTGGTAAGGCTCCGGGTCGAGCTTGAACAGCACCGCGCCGGTTTCGACCGGCTGGTTGTCGCGTGCGAGGACCTCGATCACCCGGCCCGTCACCGCCGCGCTGATCGGGACGATGTTCGCTTTCACGTAAGCATTGTCGGTCTCGACGTCCTGCCCGCCGGTCGCATAGATATAGAGTCCGGCTGCGACCGCGACCAGCGGCACGATGACCAGCAGCAGGATGCGCACCGCGCGATGCACGACGATGACCGCCTTCTTGGTTGTATCGGACTTGGTTGTATCGGACATGTCAGCGTTTGCGCTTCTTGGCGCCGTTGCCGTTTGCGCCGTTGTCCTGCCTCGACAAATTGGCCTTGATCGTGAGCAGCGTGTCGACGAACTGGTCCTGCTGGGAGGACGGCAACCCGGACAGCGCGTCACGCCGTAATTCCGCCGCCGCCGCGCGCATGGTCTTGATCGCGGGTTCGACTTCCTCGGTGAGGAACACGCGCTTGGCGCGACGGTCCCCGGCATGGCCCTCGCGGCGCACCCAGCCCTTCTGCTCCATGCGGTCGAGCAGCCGGCCCAGGGTCGCCTTCTTCACTTCGAGGATGTCCGCCAGTTCCGACTGGGTCACTCCGTCATTGCGGAATAAATGGTTCAGCACCCACCACTGAGAGCGCGTCAGCCCGAGCGCCTTCACCCGTCGGTCGAAGGTGGTGCGCATCAGCCGGGCGACGTCGTTCAGGATAAAGCCGAAATTGCGGGTCAGGTCTTCTCGGAACATGTCTGAATTCTACTCCCAATTGGTCGCCTAGCTTACTATATGCCAGGCTATCATCTCTCCTAGGACATTTTCACCGCACAGACGCAAAGGACGCGAAGGAAAAGCACGCCGGGATTGATGTTGCGCGTTTGTTCGTCGCCCCTTACCGCCAATCGTCTACGACGACTGCTCTATTTTCCCATGCCGCTTTTGCCACCCTGTCACTTGCCCTTGCCCGCCTTCGCGTCCTTTGCGTCTTTACGGTGAACCATTTTTTAGATAACAGCCTGCTAGAATCTGTCTAGATACGGGAGGAAGGTCTAAAAGATGAAAATAACCGCCGTCGAAACCATCAACCTCGCGGAATTCCCGAACGTGCTGTGGGTGCAGATCCACACCGACGAAGGCATCGTCGGGCTTGGGGAAACTTTTTACGCAGTCGCGCCGGTGGCGGAGCACATCCACCAGACCTGCGCGGAATACCTGC
>JANXVW010000038.1 GCA_025351455.1 Betaproteobacteria bacterium
GCAACTGGCGGCGGCCGAGCGCGACCTGGCGCAGGCGGTGTATAACACCATCGTGAGCCAGTTGAAGCTCAAGGCGGCGGTGGGCAAGTTGGCCGAAGCCGACCTGGCCGATGTGAACCGCTTCCTCAAGGAAGACGTGCAATGACAAATGCCTTATCGCCTGCTGCTTTCCGGCGCCTGATCGGCGTGACGCTGATCCTGGCTGTGGTCGGGTGCGCCCGCGAGGAATTAAAGTCTTTTAGCGGCGTGACTGAAGGTGAAGTCATCAGGCTGGCTGCGCCGGTGGCAGGGAATCTGTCCTCGCTCGACGTAAAAAACGGCGCTACGGTCACGGAAGGCGCAAAACTGTTCTCGCAGGCAGAGGAAAGAGAAATTTCCGCGCACGCGGACGCCGCGCGGCGTCTCGACCAGGTCGAACACGAACACGGCCACGGCAAGCGCGCCGCCCCGTTCTCGGATGAAATCGAAAGCCTGAAGGCTGAAGTTGCGCAGACGGAATGGAAACTCATGCTGAAGTCGGCCAGCGCCCCGGTCGGCGGCGTGGTGACCGAAACGTTGTTTGCCAAAGGCGACTGGGTGCCCGCAGGCGCACCGGTGCTGTCCATCCTGCAGGTCGACAAGATCAAAGTGAAGTTCGAGGTGCCGCTCGCGGTGGCCGCTCATCTGCAGAGCGGCCGTGCCGTCACGCTGCTCTGCGCGCAGTGCGCCAAGCCGGTGCATGCAACGATCACCTATATTTCCCCGTTTGCCACCGCGGAATCTTCAATGGGCGATTCTTCCGAATTGCACTATCGGGTCGAAGCGCGCCCGTTGCCGCAACAGGCGGCACTGCTCAAACCCGGCCAGTCGATAACCGTCAATTTGTAATGGTTGTCTTTGCGGCGACCGGTCACAATATGCCTATCGCATCCGTTTTTTGCGCAGGCGAGAAGAACAAGCAGGACATTCGCATGGCCACGCCAAACACTTTGCTGTGCACGCTCTCGCTGGTTGCATTCTTCGCGGGATGCAGCGACAAGCCGCAGGCGGTCCCGGAGCCACGACTGGTCAATGTCGTCCGCGTGGCGATCGGCAGCACCAACAGCGATGTGGGCTACTCTGGAGAGGTGCGCGCACGCTACGAAACCAATCTCGGCTTTCGTGTGCCCGGAAAGATCGTGGTACGCAATGTGGAGGTCGGCGGCATCGTCAAGAAGAATGACGTAATGGCGCGGCTGGATCCGGAAGATCAGCAACTCAATGCGCGGGGAGCACAATCGCAACTGGCGGCGGCCACATCGGAATACGAACAAAGCAAGGCGGAACTTGAACGCTATACCGATCTCTACCAGAAGGAATTCATCAGCAAGGTAGAGTTCGACCGCCGGCAAAATACCTATAACGTGGCGAAGGCCAGGCTCGAGCAGGCGCAGGCGCAGCTTGCCGTCACCAGGAACCAGACTGGCTATACAGAACTCGTCGCCGATCACGCAGGTGTGGTGACCGCCATCCTGATCGAAGTCGGCCAGGTGGTTGCAGCCGGGCAGACCATCATGAAACTCGCGCGAACGGACGACCGGGAAGTAATCATAAGCATTCCCGAAAATCGTTTGACCGAACTGGGCGGCGCGAAGCAGATCGACATCTCGCTGTGGGCCGATCCCGCAAAAATTTACAAGGGCAAGTTGCGCGAAATCAGTCCCTCCGCCGATCCAGTGACGCGTACCTATGCCGCCAAGATCAGCGTGCTCAATGCCGACCCGGCCATGAAGCTCGGCATGACCGCCAATGTTTACCTCAGGGGCGTGCAACGCAGCGTCTCCGTCATGCTGCCGGCCACCGCGTTGTTCCAGGACAACGGGCACGCCGCGGTCTGGGTCGTGGACCCGGCGACCAGCCAGGTGAAGCTGGTGCCGGTCGAAGTCGGCGAATATGTCGAGGATAAAGTGGCCGTGATATCGGGGCTGAAACCGGGCGGCCTGGTCGTGCGTGCCGGCGTGCACAAGCTCTTCGCCGGCGAGAAAGTCCGGGCACACGAGGAGACGGTCAGAGAGGCGGCAAAGTGAGGCACTTCAATCTCTCAGAGTGGGCATTGGAGCACCAGTCGCTGGTGCTTTTTTTTATGCTCGCGCTGTTCGCGGCAGGATTGTTCTCCTATTTCAAGCTCGGTCAGGCCGAGGATCCGGAGTTCACTTTCAAGGTCATGGTGGTCAGGGCGTTCTGGCCGGGTGCTTCGCCGGCGGAGATGGAACAGCAAGTCACGGAACGGCTGGAAAAGAAGTTGCAGGAAACACCCTACCTCGACAATGTGCGTTCCTTCACCAGGTCCGGCGAGACCACTATTTTCGTCGCCTTGAAGGATTCCACGCCACCGAAGGCAGTCGCCGACGTGTGGTATCAGGTCAGGAAGAAAATCGGGGACATCCGCGCCACGCTGCCCGAAGGCACACTCGGCCCGTTCTTCAACGACGAATTCGGCGACGTCTTCGGCAACATCTATGCGTTTACCGGCGATGGCTTTACCTATGCCGAGCTGAAGGACTACGTCGAGGAAGTTCGCAAGGAAATCCTGCGCGTACCCAATGTTTCCAAGGCCGAGATCCTCGGCGACCAGGACCAGAAGATTTACGTCGAGATGTCGCATCGCAAGCTGGCCACGCTCGGCATCGACCCGCTTTCCATTTTCAATGTGCTGCGCGAGCAGAACTCGATGACGCCGGCCGGTTCGATCGACACCCATTCGGACCGCATCTTCCTGCGCATATCCGGAAGTTTCGATTCGGTCGAGAGCATCCGCGAGATCGGCATCCAGGCGAACGGCCGCCTGTTCCGGCTCGGAGACATCGCCCACGTCTATCGCGGTTACGTCGATCCGCCCTCGCAGAAAGTGCGCTACATGGGACAGGAGGCCATCGCGCTGGCCGTGTCGATGGCCAAGGGCGGCGACATCCTGCAGCTCGGCGCAGACCTCAACAAGGCCTTCAAGGGCATCAAGCGCGACCTGCCGGTGGGCATCGAGGTGCACCAGTACTCGAACCAGCCTGAGGTGGTGAAGCGCTCCGTCGACGAATTCATGAGGACGTTGCTCGAGGCCGTCGTTATCGTGCTCGCGGTCAGTTTTTTCAGCCTCGGATTCCGCACCGGCCTGGTGGTGGCGCTATCCATTCCGCTGGTGCTCGCCGTGACCTTCCTGATGATGAAGTTGTACGGCATCGACTTGCAGCGCATCTCCCTGGGCGCGCTGATCATCTCTCTGGGGCTGCTCGTGGACGACGCCATCATCTCCGTGGAGATGATGGCCACCAAAATGGAGCAGGGTATGGAGCGGGCGCAGGCCGCCGCTTTTGCCTATACCTCGACTGCATTCCCGATGCTGACCGGGACGCTTATCACCGCCGCGGCATTCACTCCGGTGGGATTCGCCAAGTCCTCGGCGGGGGAATATACCTTCTCCATTTTTGCAGTGGTGACTATTGCCCTGCTCGTGTCCTGGGTCGTCGCCGTGCTGTTCACGCCCTATCTCGGCTATAAGCTGCTGCCGGATCGCTCGGACCACGCGCCGCCGCCTTCGCTGTTCAGCCGCTTTTTGCATGGGCCGGTGCATCGCTGGTGGCCTCGGCTTGTTCCGCCTCCGGCACCTCCTCATCACGGCGACGTTTACGACAGCCCGTTCTACCGGCGTTTCCGCGGTCTGGTGGACTGGTGCGTGAGCTATCGCAAGACGGTGATTCTCATTACGGTTGCAGTATTTGCCCTGTCGATCTTCGGATTCCGCTTTGTACAAAACCAGTTTTTTCCGTCGTCGAATCGCCCCGAATTGATCGTGGACCTGTGGTTGCCGCAGGGGGCCTCGTTCCAGGCCACCGAGGAGCAGGTCAAGCGCCTCGAGGGGAAACTCAAGGGCGATGAAAGTGTCGTGAACTATGTCGCCTACGTCGGCACCGGCAGCCCGCGCTTCTATCTGCCGCTCGACCAGCAGCTCGGCCATCCGAACTTCGCGCAATTCGTCATCGTCACCAAGGACAACAAGGCGCGCGAAGTGCTCTACGATAAAATCAATCGTCTGCTGGAAACCGAGTTCACCGTACTGCGCGGACGCGTGAACCGGCTGGAGAACGGCCCGCCGGTGGGCTATCCGGTGCAGTTTCGCGTGATCGGCAACGATATACCGACGGTGCGCAAGATCGCCTTCGAGGTCGCCTCCATCGTACGCGCGAACCCGAATGCCCAGAACGTGCATCTCGACTGGAATGAGCAGGTGAAGGACATCCGCCTCGAGATCGACCAGAACAAGGCGCGCGTCATCGGCGTGAGTTCGCAAGGCCTGTCGACCGTACTCAATTCGATCCTGACCGGCTACAGCATCACGCGCTACCGCGAGAAGGACCAGTTGATCGAAGTCCTGGCGCGTGCCGAGACGGGCGAGCGCCTCGACCCCGGCAGGCTCTCGGAGATCAATGTGCCGACGCAATCCGGAAAATGGATTCCGCTGGCACAGATCGCAAAAATCGAATACGGCTTCGAAGAAGGCATCATCTGGCGCCGCAACCGGCAGCCGACGGTCATCGTTCGCGCCGACATCCGGGGCGACGTCCAGGCGCCGGTGATCTCCAAGCAGATCGATCCGAAGCTCGATGACTTGCGCGCCAGGCTGCCGGAGTACTACCGCATCGAAATCGCCGGCGCGATTGAAGAAAGCGCCAAAGGCGAAAACTCGATCATTGCCGTCATGCCGCTGATGCTGATCATCGTGCTGACCCTGCTGATGATCCAGCTTCAAAGTTTCCAGAAGACCTTCATGGTGCTGCTGACTTCGCCGCTCGGCCTGATCGGGGTGGCCTTCATCCTGCTGACCTGGAACGTGCCGTTCGGTTTTGTCGCGAACTTGGGCGTCATCGCATTGTTCGGCATGATCATGCGCAACTCGGTGATCCTGGTCGACCAGATCGAGCAGGATATCAAGGCGGGCCATTCGCAATGGAATGCGATCGTCGACGCCACCGTGCGGCGCTTCCGCCCGATCGTGCTGACAGCGCTGGCGGCCGTGTTGGCAATGATCCCGTTGTCGCGCAGTAACTTCTGGGGACCGATGGCCGTTGCCATCATGGGCGGTCTGATTTCCGCGACCATCCTTACCCTGCTGTTCGTGCCGGCACTTTATGCCGCGTGGTTCCGCGTCAAGAAGCCAACTCAAACCTGAAGCAACCGCGCGTACACCAAGGGACACGAAGGAAACACGAAGGGTCACGAAGGAATGCCTGGCTGAACTACAGTGCGGCTCTCCGGTTGACGCCAGGTGGGTACCACGCCAATCATTTGACCCATTGTTGCTCGTCCTGTAATCCATCGTGTCCTTCGTGTTTCCTTCGTGAGGCTTCGTGTTAACAAAACTGCCCTAGGTCTTAGGCAGACCCGGAAAAGGCGTTTTGGGGGACTCCCGTACAATGGCAGCATGAAAACGATTCAATTATCAGTTCGATTTTTTCTCGTCTTTGCGTTCGTCGTCGCGAGCGGACTGCCGTCCGCTGCGGCAGAAGAGTGTGGAATTGCATCCGCGCATGCGCTGGCGACGAAAGCTGGTTGCGAAATTCTGGGTGCCGGCGGCAACGCTTTCGATGCTGCAGTGGCGGTCGCCGCTGCGCTCGCGGTCGTCGAGCCGTTCTCATCGGGTATCGGCGGCGGCGGATTTTTGCTGTTGCACCGGGCATCCGACAATTTAGACGTGTTCGTCGACGCGCGCGAAACCGCGCCGTCGGGCGCCACTCGCGCATTCTTCGTCGACGATAGTGGCAAAGCAAAGCCAAAGGCTTCGCTGGATGGCCCGACCGCCGCGGGCATTCCCGGCGAACCCGCGGCGCTCGACTGGGTTGCCCGCCGCTACGGAAAGCTTCCGCTGGCGCGCTCAATGGCATCGGCCATCCGGCTGGCGGAGCAGGGCTTTCCGGCCGATGCGCGTTATGTTTCCGCGAGTACTCTGCGGGCGGACGTCCTGAACAGCAATGCCGATGCCGCCAAAAGTTTTCTCGACGATGGCAAACCGGCCGCCCTCGGATTTGTCGTGATCCAGCCGCACCTGGCGCGCACGCTGCGCATGCTAGCCGAACAAGGCGGGCAGAGTTTCTATCGCGGCGATTTCGCCCGCAAGTTGGCGCAGACGGTGAAATCGGCGGGCGGCTTGTGGGAATCGGCCGACCTCGAAAACTACCGCGTGATCGAGCGGCATCCGATCAAGTTCACTTATCGCGGCGCGCAAGTCACCACCGCGCCGCTGCCGTCTTCCGGGGGGCTGGTCCTCGCGCAAAGCCTTTTCATCCTCGAAACGGTGAATATGGCCGGTCTGTCCGAGACCGATCGTGTTCACTACACCGTCGAAGCGATGCGCCGCGGCTATCATGACCGGGCGCGCTACATGGGCGATCCGGATTTCTTTGCCGTGCCGGTGGCGAACCTGGCGTCGCGCAAGTATGCGCATCGGCGCGGCGCTTCGATCGATCCGGCGCATGCCACGCCGAGCAGCGAATTCGAAGGTCCGGATGCGGCGGACGAGGGCAAGGACACCACGCATTTTTCGATCATCGACGGGCAGGGCAACCGGGTCGCGGCAACTCTTTCAGTGAATGGCCCGTTCGGATCCGGATATGTCGTGGGCGATACCGGCGTGCTGCTGAACAATCACATGGATGATTTCGTGCTCGTGCCCGGCGTGCCCAATCTGTACAAGCTGGTCGGCAGCGAGGCGAATGCCATCGCACCTGGAAAGCGTCCGCTTTCCTCCATGTCGCCCACTTTCGTGGAGGACGATCGTGGCGTGCTCGTGCTCGGCACCCCC
>JANXVW010000052.1 GCA_025351455.1 Betaproteobacteria bacterium
TCGACGATTTTCATCGCCGTGGCGATCGGCACGATTTCCTCTTTCGTTTTGCCGACCGCGCGCGCGGCAGCGGCGCGTTGCTGGCTCAGCGCACCGTAGCGATCCTGCGCTTCGCGGCCGATTTTGTAGCGCTTCGATACCATTTCCGCAGTCGCCAGCATCGTCCAGTAGATTGCCGGCTTGTTCTCCTCCAGCCAGGCATCTTTCAACATGTACTTGTTGGCTTCGTTCTGCACGCAGGAAATCGATTCCACGCCGCCCGCGACAAAGATGTCCGCCTCGCCCGCGAGAATTCTCTGGGCCGCGAGTGCCACGGTCTGCAATCCGGATGAGCAGAAGCGGTTGACCGTCATGCCCGACACCGTTACGGGCATGCCGGCGCGCAAGGCGATCTGGCGCGCGATGTTCTGCCCGGTCGCGCCCTCCGGATTCGCACAACCCATGATGACGTCCTCGACTTCAGCCGGATCGAGCTTCGCCCGCTCCAGCGCGGCCTTGACGACATGCCCGCCCATGGTCGCGCCATGGGTCATGTTGAGCGAACCCTTCCAGCTCTTGCACAGCGGCGTGCGCGCCGTAGAAACGATCACTGCATCAGTCATATCGAACCTCCAATTAAGACTGAACCACGGAGAACACGGAAAAAAGCAGGGAGAGACAAGAACGTTTGGGGCTAGGAGCGCGGTGCACTTTGCTTACCTGCACCACTCCTTCACGATGGATCGTGTTCAATTGCGTAGTTGCCCCCAACTCTTCCGTTGATCTGGGCTCTTCTCCGTGCCCTCCGTGTTCTCCGTGGTTCAAGAACTAGCTGTTAAATTTCTTGCCTTCAGCTGCGAGCTTCTCGAGCAGCGCAGCGGGTTTCCAGAATTCGCCGTGCGCGGCATGGAAGCGCTTGACGGATTCCAGCACCTTGTCCAGGCCGACGGTATCGGCATAGAACATCGGTCCACCACGAAAACGCGGGAAGCCATAACCATAGATGTAAACGATGTCGATGTCGCTCGCGCGCAATGCGATGCCCTCTGCGAGGATCTCCGCGCCTTCGTTGACCAGCGCATAGATGCAGCGCTCGAGGATTTCCTGGTCCGGGATCTGGCGGCGCTGGATGCCGGCTGCTTTCGAGGCTTTCACGATCAGGTCTTCCACGATCGGATCGGGGATCGGGTTACGGTTGCCGGCTTCGTAGCGATACCAGCCCGCCCCCGTTTTCTGGCCGAAGCGTCCAAGTTCGCAGACCTGGTCCGCCACCTTCGAGTACCGCAGGTGCGCAGGCCGCGTGGCCGCCTGGCGCTTGCGGATGTACCAGCCTACGTCGAGCCCGGCGAGATCGCCGACACGGAACGGACCCATGGCGAAACCGAAATCCTCGAGCACCTTGTCGACCTGCTGCGGCAGCGCGCCTTCTTCCAGCAAAAAGCCCGCTTCGCGGAAATAGCCGTGCAGCATGCGGTTGCCGATGAAGCCGTCGCATACGCCCGCAACAACGCCGACCTTCTTGATCGCTTTAGACAACTTCATTGCCGTGGCCAGCACGTCTTTGCCGGTCTTTTTGGCGCGCACCACTTCCAGCAGCTTCATGACATTCGCGGGACTGAAGAAATGCAGCCCCAGGACGTCCTGCGGGCGCGAAGTCATCGCGGCGATCTCGTTCACGTCCAGGGTCGATGTGTTCGTTGCCAGGATCGCGCCCGGCTTGCAAACCTTGTCGAGTTTCGCGAAGACCTGCTTCTTGACCGCCAGGTCCTCGAACACCGCCTCGATGACGATGTCGGCATCCTTGATGTCGTCGTAACTGGTCACGCCGGTGAACAGGCCCATGCGCTTGTCCATGGCTTCCTGGCTCAGGCGGCCCTTGGCGACCGTCGCCGCATAATTCTTGCGCACGATACCCAAGCCCTTGTCGAGCGCTTCCTGGTTCAGTTCCAGCATCTTGATCGGGATGCCGGCATTGGCGAAGTTCATGGCAATACCGCCGCCCATCGTGCCCGCGCCGATCAAGGCGGCAGACTTGATCTCGCGCACCGGCGTATCGTCCGGCACATCCGGGATCTTGCTGACCTGGCGTTCCGCGAAGAATAAGTGGCGCAAGGCCCGCGATTCGTCCGACTTCACCAGCTTTTCGAATTGCTGGCGTTCAATCGCGAGACCCTTGGCGAACGGCTGCAGCACGGCCGCCTCCACGCAAGTCACGATCGCCAGCGGCGCGGGATAGCCGCGCCAGGCCTTGCCGATGCGAACGCGGGCCTCGGCAAAGAATGCGTCCGGCTGTTCGATCGACGCGGTCAACTGGCTCGCACGCCTCACGCTCAGATTCTCCTTGAGCAGCTTGTTCGTATAAGTCATCGCGGCCGCGCGCAAATCGCCGCCGACCACTTCGTCCACGAGGCCGACGTCTTTCGCTTTCTCGCTGGAAATCGGATCGCCCGACACCATCAGGTCCAGCGCCTTCTCGACACCCATCAACCGCGGCGAGCGCTGCGTGCCGCCCGCGCCCGGCAGGATGCCCAGCTTCACTTCAGGCAAGCCGATCTGCGCCCCGGTCAGCGCCAGGCGGTAATGCGCCGTCAGCGCGAGTTCGAGTCCGCCCCCCATGGTCGGGCCGGAAATCGCGGCGACGATGGGTTTGGTGACGGTATCCATGTAGGCCAGCAGGTCGGCGAGCGTCGCCTTGCCCGGATCGTAAGGCTTGCCGAATTCGCTGATGTCCGCGCCGCCGCTGAAATTGCGGCCACCCCCGATGATCACGAACGCGCGCACATGATGGTCGTGGTCGCCCTCCTTGAAAGCGTCGAGCACGTCCTGCAACAGGCCCTTGTTGACCGACAGTGCGTTGACGGGAGGATTGTTCAGCGTGATGACGCCGATACTGCCTTGCTTCTGGTACTCGACTAAATTGGTCATTCGACCTCCGCGATCATGTAAGACTGAACCACGGAGAACACGGAGGGCACAGAGGAAAATCGGGGAGAAAACAGGAGCGGGCCGCAATCCGGGGGCCATCCGGAAACACAGTGGACATGCCCAGGTGAGCAGCGGCACTCACCCTTCTTTCGTATCTCCCTCTCGCCGTTCTCCGTGTTCTCCGTGTTCTCCGTGGTTCAAGATTTTCGTTTTCCGTGTCGCGAGAATCGCGCCCGGCCCTAGACTTCCAGCCATTCCTTGCGGACGGCTTCGTTGGCGCGCAGGCCGTCCGGCGTGCCTTCGAATACGATCTGGCCATGGCCCATGACATAGAGGCGTTGCGAAATCTTCAGCGCGATGGTCAGTTTCTGCTCGACCAGCAGAATGGACACGCCGCGATTCTTGATTTCCTCGAACAGCTTCGCCACCTGCTCGACGATTTTCGGCGCCAGGCCCTCCGTGGGCTCGTCGATCATCACCAAATCGGGATCGCCCATGAGCGTGCGGCACAAGGTCAGCATCTGCTGCTCCCCGCCCGACATCACGCCGGCCGGCGCCTCCGCCCGCTCCTTGAGCCGCGGGAAGATGGCGTACATGTCGTCGATGCTCCAGCGCCCCTGCTGCCGCGAACTTTTCATGCCCAGCAGCAGATTCTGTTTCACGGTCAGCGAAGGAAAAATCTCGCGATTCTCGGGTACGTAACCGAGTCCCTTTCGCGCCACCATGTAGGTCTTGTGGCCGTTGAGTTCCTCGCCCTTGAACTTCACCGACCCGGTGGAATTGACGTGGCCCATGATGGACTTGATGGTCGTGGAACGGCCGACGCCGTTGCGCCCCAGCAGGCTGACGATTTCCCCCTGCCCGACGCGCAAGTGCACGCCATGCAGGATGTGACTCTTGCCGTAGTAGGCGTGCAGGTCTTTGACTTCAAGCATGGCTTCGCACTCTAGATTTTCACCGCAAAGACGCAAAGGGCGCGAAGGAAAGACGACGGCAACAATCGATTGTTGGGAGTCGAACTATCGCCGTTGAATTGTTTTCGCGTCACCTTTGCGTCCTTTGCGCCTTTGCGGTGCACATGATTTTTAGTGTTGCTCAGTACCGAGATAGGCTTCCTGCACGGCCTTGTTGCCGCGGATTTCCTGCGGTGTCCCGCTGGCGATGACTTCGCCGTAGACCAGCACGGAGATCCGGTCCGCGAGGTTGAACACCACGCTCATGTCGTGTTCGACCATGATCAGGGTACGCCCTTCGGTCACCTTGCGGATCAGGTCGACGGCTTCATCGGTTTCGCTGCGGCTCATTCCGGCGGTCGGTTCGTCGAGCAGGATCACGTTCGCGCCGCCGGCAATGGTCACGCCGATTTCCAGCGCGCGCTGCTCGGCATAGGTCAGTACGCCGGCGATGCGATCGCGCCGTTTCACCATGCCGATGCGCTCGACGATTTCGCTTGTGCGCTCGCGCACGGATTCCAGGGCATCAACGCGATGCCAGAATGAATACTTGTATCCCTGCGACCACAGCACGGCGCAACGCACGTTTTCATACACGGACATGCGCGGAAAGATGTTGGTGATCTGGAAACTGCGCGCCAGGCCTTTGCGATTGATGATCTCGGGTTCCAGGCCGTTGATGCTTTCACCGTGCAGGTCGATCCGCCCGGACGTCACGCCGAAACGGCCGCTGATCAGGTTGAACAGCGTCGACTTGCCGGCGCCGTTCGGGCCGATGATGGCGTGGCGCTCGCCCGCATCGATGCTCAGGTTGACGCCATTGATGATCGACGTGCGGCCGAAGCTCTTGCGCACATCATGCAGTTGCAGGGCGGGAGCCGCCATGGTTCAGACCGCTCCTTTCTGCTGCAACTCGACGGTGAGGTTTTCCCACGCGCGCACGACGACTTTCCGGACGGCATAGACCAGCGCGATGCCAACGGCGAGTACGAGCGCGACCCCGACCCAGTACTGGACCTGCATGGGGTCGAGCTTCATTCCGAAAAACGAGAAGGCCTTGCTGGACGTTTCCTTGGCCTCGAAGTGATAGATCATTTCAATCAGCGCAAAAAATCCGGCCAGCATGAACGAGCCTGCGACCGCCGCAATGGCGTACGACGGCACGAGCCGTTTGACCAGGCCTGCATTCCAAACCGGCTTATGCAGCGCGATCAGATTGGCGATGCCGCCCGGCGAGAACATGATGATCACGAGGAAGAACAGGCCGAAGTACAACAGCCAGGCTTGCGTGTAATTGGACAACGCGGATTGCAACAGCGTGACGAGGACGGCGCCGATGATCGGCCCCCAGAAGTGGCCGATGCCGCCTATGAATGCCATCAGCACTACGTTGCCGGACGCGACGAGGCCGAGGGTCTCGGCGGTAACGATTTCGTAGTTGATCGCCGCCAGGCCGCCGCCGATGCCGGCGAAGAAGCTGGCCAGCGCCATCATGAACCAGCGTACGCGTGTAGGGTTATAACCGACGAATTTGGCGCGCTCCGGATTGTCGCGAACGGCATTGGCCATGCGCCCGAGCGGCGTACGCGTGATCGCGAACATCAGGATCATCGTCACCAGGCACCAGCCCGCTATCAGGTAGTAGACCTGGATCTGCGGGCCATAGGTCAGGCCGAGAAATGCCTTGCCTACCGCACGATTGGTGGCGATGCCGCCTTCGCCGCCGAAGAAAGTGGTGAACATCAAAGCACTCGCGGCGACCATTTCGGCGATACCGAGCGAAATCATCGCGAACGGTGTGCCCGCCCGCCGCGTCGTCACGAAACCAAGCAGCAAGCCGAACACGAGTCCGGCGATGCCGCCGATCAGCGGAACCAGTGTGACCGGGAACCAGAATTTTCCTGCGCCGATGAAGTTCAGCGCATGCGCGCAAAAAAACGCGCCGAGCCCGAAATAGACCGCATGGCCGAAGGACAACAATCCGGTCTGCCCGAGCAGCATGTTGTAGGACAGCGCAAAGATAATGGCGATGCCCATCTGCGAGAGCATCGACAGCGCGAAGCTCTGCGAGAAAATGAGCGGCATCACGGCAAAGGCGACCGCGACGCTCGCCCAGAACACGATCCGGCCGGTGGTCAATACCCGCGTCATGCCGGCCTCCCGCAGTTCATGTGTAGCGTCTGCATCGGCTGGCCCATCATCCCTCCCGTGTTCCCATGAGGCCGCGGGGGCGCACGATCAGCATCAGCACCATCAGCAGGTAAGGCAGCACCGGCGCGGTCTGCGAGACGGTGATCGACCAGAAACCGTGCCATAGAGAACTCGGCTCGATATGGATGCCGATTTTCGCCAGGACATCGAGCATCGAATAATCGAGTGCGACCGAGAACGTCTGCAGTGCGCCGATGATCAGCGAAGCGAGGAAAGCGCCGCCGAGCGAACCCATGCCGCCGAATACCACGACCACGAACACGATGCTGCCGACAGCCGTCGCCATGCCGGGTTCGGTTATGAACGCGTTACCGCCGATGACGCCCGCGAGCCCGGCCAGCGCCGTGCCGCCCGCAAACACCAGCATGAACACCCGCGGAACGTTATGCCCGAGGGATTCCACCATTTCCGGATGGGAAAGCGAAGCCTGGATCACCAGGCCGATGCGCGTGCGGGTCAGCACGAGATACAAAACCAGGAGCATGCCGACGGAAACCAGCATCATGAAACCGCGATAGGCCGGGTACTGGGTGGTATAGAGCGTGAACAGCGTGAAATCGAGTTCGGCGGGAACGCGGTAGTCCACCGGCGCGCGGCCCCAGATCAGATGCACCACTTCTTCGATCACGTAGGCCAGGCCGAAGGTGAACAGCAATTCCGCGACGTGCCCGAACTTGTGCACGGTGCGCAGGCCGAAGCGTTCCGTCGCCGCGCCGAGAATGCCGACGATTACCGGCGCAACAAACAACGCCGGCCAGAAACCAATGTGCAGCCCGGTCTGGTAAGCGAAATACGCGCCGAGCATGTAGAAGCTCGCGTGCGCAAAATTCAGCACGCCCATCATGCTGAAAATCAGCGTCAGCCCGGACGTCAGCATGAACAGCAGCAGTCCGTAGGACAGGCTGTTCA
>JANXVW010000083.1 GCA_025351455.1 Betaproteobacteria bacterium
CGAACTGGCGCGCGGCCGGTTCCACGCCGAAGCCCGCGTCGGCCATGCCGCTGGCGACATAGGCTGCGATCGCGGCATGCGTGAATTCCTCGGTCTGGTAGCCGTCGAGACGCTGAAGGTCGACGCCGGCTTCTTCCAGCAGTTGATCGATCAGCAGGCGGGTACCGGAGCCGCGCTGCCGGTTGATGAATGCCACGCCCGGACGGCCGAGGTCGGCGAAGCTGCGGATGTTCTTCGGATTGCCCTTGGCCAGGAACAGACCCTGGGTGCGGGTCACGAGGTGAATCAGTTTCTGCTCGGGCAGCAGCCATTTCGCATACTGCGCGAGTGCTTGCTCACCCAGCTTGCCTTCCGGGACATGGAAGCCGCCGAAATTGCAGGCGCCCCGCGCGACAGAGGCGAGCGATTCCTGTGTGCCCAGATAACGCAGGTCGAGCTGGATCAGCGAATGCGCCCGCAGCAGCTCCGGCAGCTTGGCGACGGCAAAGCCATGACTGGCGTGAATGCGCAATGTTGACCGGGCGGTCGTGACGAGTTTGCTGATCTCCAGATTGAGCTCCGAGGCGAGGCTTTCCAGTTGCGGGGCGAGGCGGGCATTGATGCGCTGCTCCGCCCAGAGCAGCTTTTCTCCCAAAGGCGTCAGGGTCGTGCCTCGGCCGCGCTCAAGATTGACCAGGGGACTGCCGAAAAACTCGGACCAGCGGCCGATCAGGTTCCAGGCGTGGCGGTAAGACAACCCGGCTTTGGCGGCGGCCACGGTAAGCTTGCCGGCGTCATGAATGGCTTGCAGAACCGGGAATAGCTGTTGATCGAGCTCTTCCCCGGCTTCGTTGCTGACCAGCCAGGCCGGACGGACCACGATCTTGCTCATCGACGCCCCTTATATGCACTAATTTTCATATTGTGAGATTGTCGTCCAAGAGCTAGCTTCTTCCCTGTAAAAGGATAGCACCTCGGTATGAATATGCAATTTCATGCATAAGATGCTGTCGAATATTTGCGAGAGACCGCCGGCGCCAGTCAGGCGGAATCCTGAGGAGGAGTTGTGTCGGACCATGAGCAGGATCTGAACGCGGTCATCAGCCGCATTCTGGAAGAGCGTAAGGCGTATCCGGGAGCCCTGTTGCCGATATTGCATGGCATCCAGGATGCGCTTGGCTATGTCCCGCGCGAGGCCATCGCGCAAATTGCGCTGGGGCTGAATCTGTCCCGGGCTGAAATCCATGGCGTCGTGAGCTTCTATCACTACTTCCGCACTTCGCCGCCGGGGCGGCACACCGTTTACCTGTGCCGCGCGGAGTCCTGCCAGTCGATGGGCGCCAACCAGCTTGTCGAGCATGCCAAGGCGAAGCTAGGCGTCGACTTCCATGAAACCACACGCGACGGGGCGTTTACGCTCGAACCGATCTATTGCCTGGGCAATTGCGCCTGTTCGCCTGCGATGATGATCGATGACGAGGTGTACGGGCGGGTTACCCCGGAGCGCTTCGAAGAAGTCATAAGGATTCTAAAAGAAGCCGCATGAGTACTCGTATCTACATCCCCTGCGATTCTTCCGCACTCTCGCTGGGTGCGGAAGCAGTAGCGAGCGCCATCACAATCGAAGCGTCACGCCGCAAGGCCGACATTACCCTCGTACGCAATGGCTCGCGCGGCCTGTACTGGCTGGAGCCTATGGTCGAAGTCGAAACCGCGCAGGGCCGGGTCGCTTACGGGCCCGTGGCCATAGACGACGTGCCGGCGCTGTATGAAGCCGATTTCCTGAAGGGCGGCCAGCATGCGTTGTCCCTTGGTCCGACCGACAAAATTCCCTTCCTGCAAAAACAGGAACGCCTGACCTTCGCCCGGGTAGGCATTACCGACCCGTTGTCTATTGCAGACTATGCCGCGCATGACGGTTGGAAAGGATTGAAGGCGGCGCTGGCGATGGATGGCGCAACCGTCGTGAAGCAGGTGACCGATTCCGGTTTGCGCGGCCGCGGCGGCGCAGCGTTCCCGGCCGGCATCAAATGGAAGACGGTGCTGGATACATCCGCCGACCAGAAGTACGTCGTATGCAATGCCGACGAAGGCGATTCGGGCACGTACTCCGACCGTATGATCATGGAAGGCGATCCGTATGTGCTGATCGAGGGCATGACAATCGCCGGCGTGGCTGTGGGCGCGACGCGCGGTTACATCTACGTGCGTTCCGAATATCCGCATTCCTGCCAGGTGCTCGCCAAGGCGATCGCCCTTGCCCGGGCCTCCGGCTATCTCGGCCCCGACGTAATGGGTAGCGGCAAGGCATTCGAACTTGAAGTGCGCAAAGGCGCAGGCGCTTATATCTGCGGCGAGGAAACATCGCTGCTGGAAAGCCTCGAAGGCAAGCGCGGCATGGTGCGCTTCAAGCCGCCATTGCCGGCCATCGCAGGATTGTTCGGCAAGCCGACGGTCATCAACAATGTCATCACGCTGGCTTCGGTGCCGATCATTTTCGCGAACGGCGCCGCGCACTATCGCGATTTCGGCGTGGGCCGTTCGCGCGGTACGCTGCCGATCCAGCTTGCCGGTAATCTCAAGTATTGCGGCCTGGTGGAAAAGGCGTTCGGCGTGACATTGCGCGAATTGCTCTACGACTACGGCGGTGGCTCGGCGAGCGGCCGTCCGATCCGCGCGGTACAGGTTGGCGGTCCGCTGGGCGCCTATCTGCCGGAATCGCAGTTCGATACGCCGCTGGACTACGAAGCGTTCATGGCAATCGGCGCCATGGTCGGCCATGGCGGCATCGTCGCATTCGACGACACCGTGGACATGGCCGGGATGGCACGCTACGCGATGGAGTTCTGCGCCATCGAATCCTGTGGCAAGTGCACGCCCTGCCGTATCGGTTCGACCCGCGGCGTCGAGGTCATCGACCACATCGTTGCCGGCAGCGAGCGCGAGAAGAACATCGCGTTGCTGGAAGATCTGTGCGACACCATGTTGAACGGATCGCTGTGTGCGCTGGGCGGCATGACGCCGTTCCCGGTGCAAAGTGCCCTGAAGTATTTTCCAAATGATTTTCGTGCCGCGCCGAGAAGCAAGGTTGCGTGAGCGAAGCCAAGCGAGTTTAGGAGACCACCATGAACCTGGAACCCACCACCGACTACGGTACCCCGAAACGGGTGTCCGAAATGCTCGTCACGCTGGAAATCGACGGCGTCGAAGTCTGCGTAGCCGAGGGCACCTCCGTCATGGCCGCGGCCGTCGATGCCGGCGTGCGCGTGCCCAAGCTCTGCGCGACCGACAGTCTCGAGGCCTTCGGCTCCTGCCGCCTGTGCCTGGTCGAAATCGAAGGGCGCAAAGGGTATCCCGCTTCCTGTACCACGACGGTCGCGCCGGGCATGAAGGTGCGCACGCAAACGCCGAAGCTCGCCGACCTGCGGCGCGGTGTCATGGAGTTGTATATCTCCGACCATCCGCTCGATTGCCTGACGTGTTCCGCAAACGGCAACTGCGAATTGCAGGACATGGCCGGCGTCGTCGGGCTGCGCGAAGTGCGTTACGGCTACGAAGGCGAGAACCACCTGAAAGCCGAGAAGGACAATTCGAATCCCTATTTCAGTTTCGATCCGAGCAAGTGCATCGTCTGCTCGCGCTGCGTGCGCGCCTGCGAGGAAACCCAGGGCACGTTCGCCCTGACCATCGACGGCCGCGGCTTCGCTTCGATGGTGGCCGCGAGCGAAAACCAGCCGTTCATGGAATCGGAATGCGTCTCCTGCGGCGCCTGCGTGCAGGCCTGCCCGACCGCGACGCTGATGGAAAAATCCGTCATTGACATGGGGCAGGCGGATCACAGCGTCACCACCACCTGCGCCTATTGCGGCGTGGGCTGCTCTTTCCGCGCGGAAATGAAAGGTTCGGAAGTCGTGCGCATGGTTCCGAACAAGGAAGGCAAAGCCAACCGCGGGCATTCCTGCGTCAAAGGTCGTTTCGCATTCGGCTATGCCACGCATCCGGATCGCATCAAGACGCCGATGATCCGCAACAAGATTACGGATCCCTGGCGCGAAGTGTCCTGGGACGAGGCCATCAACCATGCCGCGTCGGAATTCAGGCGCATCCAGGCCAAATACGGCCGCGGTTCGGTCGGCGGCATCACGTCGTCGCGCTGCACCAACGAGGAAACCTATCTTATTCAGAAACTGGTGCGGGCCGCTTTCGGCAACAACAACGTCGATACCTGCGCGCGCGTGTGCCATTCCCCGACCGGCTACGGCCTGAAGACCACGCTGGGCGAATCTGCCGGCACGCAGGACTTCGATTCGGTAATGAAATCCGACGTGATCATGGTCATTGGTGCGAATCCGACGGACGGACATCCGGTCTTCGCGTCGCGCATGAAGCGCCGCCTGCGCGAAGGGGCGAAGCTCATCATCGCCGATCCGCGCACGATCGACATGGTGCGCACGCCGCACGTCGAAGCGTCGTATCACTTGCAACTGCGTCCGGGCACGAACGTCGCGCTGATCAATTCGATCGCCCACGTTATTGTTACCGAGGGACTGGTCAAGGACGGTTTCGTCGCCGCACGCTGCGACGTCAAGGAATTCGCCAAGTGGAGGGCATTCATCTCCGAATCGCGCAATTCGCCGGAAGAGATGGAAAAAATAACCGGCGTGCCCGCTGACCGGGTGCGCGGCGCGGCACGCCTGTACGCCACGGGCGGCAATGCGGCGATCTACTACGGGCTGGGTGTCACCGAGCACAGCCAGGGTTCGACCATGGTCATGGGCATTGCCAACATCGCCATGGCCACCGGCAATATCGGCCATGAAGGCGTGGGTGTGAATCCGCTGCGCGGGCAGAACAACGTGCAGGGCTCCTGCGACATGGGTTCCTTCCCGCACGAATTGCCGGGATATCGTCACGTTTCCGACGACAAGACCCGCGCGCAATTCGAACAGGTATGGGGCGTGAAGCTGGACAACGAACCGGGTCTGCGCATTCCCAACATGTTCGATGCGTCGATCGATGGCAGTTTCAAGGGCCTGTACATCCAGGGCGAGGACATCGCGCAGTCCGACCCGGATACCCAGCATGTGACCCATGCATTGGAAGGGCTGGAATGCATGGTTGTCCAGGACATCTTCCTCAACGAGACCGCGAAATTCGCGCACGTTTTCCTGCCGGGGTCCTCTTTCCTGGAGAAGAACGGCACGTTCACCAATGCAGAGCGTCGCATTTCGCGCGTGCGCAAGGTCATGCCCCCGCTGGCCGGCAAGGAAGACTGGGAAGTCACGGCCGCCTTGTCCAATGCGCTCGGCTACCCGATGGATTACAAGCACCCGTCCGAAATCATGGACGAGATCGCGGCGCTCACGCCCACCTTCACTGGCGTGAGCTACGACAAGATCGACGAGCTGGAGAGCATCCAATGGCCGTGCAACGACGAGGCGCCAGAGGGCACGCCGGTGATGCATGTGGAAGAATTCGTGCGCGGCAAAGGCCGTTTTGTGGTGACCGAATATATCCCGACTGACGAACGCACCACCGGCAAGTATCCGCTGATTCTCACCACGGGCCGGATCCTCTCGCAATACAACGTCGGCGCGCAGACCCGGCGCACCGCCAATAATATGTGGCATGACGAAGACCGGCTGGAGATTCATCCGCATGATGCCGAGCAGCGCGGCGTCAAGGATGACGACTGGGTCGGGGTCATCAGCCGCGCCGGCGATACCGTCATGCGTGCGAAGATTACCGAGCGCATGCAACCGGGCGTGGTCTATACCACTTTCCATTTCCCGGAGTCCGGCGCGAACGTCATCACCACGGACAATTCGGACTGGGCGACCAACTGTCCCGAGTACAAAGTTACAGCCGTGCAGGTGTCGCTCGTTTCGCAGCCTTCGACCTGGCAGAAGCACTTCCGCGAATTCACCGAAACCCAGCTCGACCTGCTGCCACAGCACGAAACCAGCAAGGCCTGAGCAAATGGCGCGGCGCGAATTCGACGTGACAACCGAAGTGCAACGCGCCGCGGCAGCCGTACGGGTCGACGAGAATTCGGCCAGTGCGGTCGTCGAGCAGATCGCTGAAGAGGCGCCGATCGCGCTGGTGTACAACGGAGTGCCGCACGTGGTGATCATGGCGTCGCCGGCCTACCTCGAAGATCTTGCCCTTGGCTTCAGCTTGAGCGAAGCGGTGATCGGATCCATCGCTGAGCTCGGCGGCATCGAAATCGTGCCGGAGCAGACGGGTTATTCGGTTTATCTCAGTGTTCCTCCGCATCGCGTCGAGATGATCGCGCAGCGCCGGCGCAACATGACGGCTCGCACCGGCTGCGGCGTGTGCGGTGCCGAGACCATCGAGCAGGCGATGCGCGACGTTCCTGTAGTGGCGACGCCAAAGGTGGGCGGTGCGCAGTTCGTGACGCGGCGGGCCATAGTGGACGCAATGAAACAACTGCCGGCCTTGCAATCGTTAAATGCTGCGACAGGCGCGACTCACGCCGCAGCCTGGGCGAATCTCGACGGCGGCTTGCAACTGGTGCGCGAGGATGTGGGTCGCCACAACGCACTGGATAAGCTGATCGGCGCGCTGGCGGCCGGCGGCGTGGATACCGCACAAGGTTTCGCCGTGATTACCAGCCGGGCGAGTTACGAGATGGTGCAGAAGGCAGCGATGGCCGGTATCGGTTTGCTGGCCGCAGTGTCGGCACCGACCGCTCTCGCGGTTCGCATCGCACGTGGAGCGCGCGTCACACTCGCCGGGTTCGTGCGCGGAGAACGTTGCATGGTGTACGCCGATGAGGCGCACCGGTTGACCCAGAGCGAAGACTGGAAAACATGAACATCGAACGTCTGGTTCGTATGGCGAACGACATCGGCAATTTCTTCAAGGCGGAACCGGATCACGCTGTGGCCGTGGACAGCGTGGCTTTGCACCTCAAACGGTTCTGGGATCCGCGTATGCGCAAGGAGATCGTCGCCTACGTCGATGGTGGGGGTGCGGAGTTGATGGATCTGGTGCGGGAAGCAGTGCTCAAGTTGCGTTGATCAACGCAACTTGCAGGCACGAGGCGCGAGACACTAGGTACGAGGTGGTAAGACTCATTAATTGGTCTCGTGCCTAGAGCCTAGCTCCTCGCGCCTAACACCTGGCGTTTCTCCGCTTGTTCGCCGACTCCCAATACTGCGATCAACGACAACGCCTGAAAAGCGCCGATGCCGATGAACACCCAGCCCGGGCGGTGGGCATCCATGAGCAGGCCGAACATCAGCGGTGCACCGGAGAGCCCGATGTCGAGGCCGGAGTAAACGACGCCGTAAACGCGCCCGGTGGCATTCTTGGGTGCTGCGGCGCGAACCAGCAGGTCGCGCGAGGGCCCGGCCACGCCGGAGCCAAATCCAATCAGACCGAGCAGCACGATGACCGTGGCGACGGGTGGCAGGGCGCTGGCGACGAGCACGGAAACCGCGCCCGCGACGGCGAAGGCAACCGCAATCACCTTGTCGTGCCGCTGAAACTTTGCCGCCAGGAAGCCGCCGACAATGATGCCGCCGGCACTAGCCAGCATGTAGGCTGTAATGCAGGCCGTCGCATAAGTCAGAGGGATCTCATAGAGCTCGCGCAGTGCGGTAGCGGCGAAACTCTGAATGCCGCCGAAGGAAATCGAGGAGATGAAGAAGAAGGCGAAGCACATCCACACCGCCGGCACTTTCATGAAGCCCAGAATGGCGCCACTGTTTTCTTTTTTCTTCGCTGACTCCGCTACCGCGTCGACGATGTCGCGTGGATTGAGCAGATGGCGGAAGGCGATCAGCACCATCAACACGGTGAAGGCCAGGCCGGACGCGGCCAGCAATGCCACGCGCCAGCTTGAAATGGTCGCGATGCCGGCCAGGAATATGGGGGCAACCGCCCAGCCCAGCGTGCCGGTCAAGCCATGTACGCTGAAGGCGTGGCCGAGGCGCGGAACGCTGACGCGCCGGTTCAGCAATGTGAAGTCCGCGGGATGGAATACGCAGTTGCCCAGGCCGGCTACGCCGGCAAAAAATACCAGCATTGGATAATTCTGGCTCGCGGCCAGGCCAAGCGCGGAGACGCCGAGCAGGGCAATGCCTGCGAACAATACGCGCAAGGCGCCGAAGCGGTCCACGACGAAACCGGCGAGCGCCTGGCCAATGCCGGATACGATAAAAAACACGCTCATCAGCAGGCCGAGTTCCGCATAGCTGACGCCAAATGCATCCTTCAGCCAGGGGAACAGCGGGGCGAGCGAGAGGTGGAAAAAATGCGAAGTGCCGTGCGCAAGGCCGACCAGGCTGATGACCTGTGCGTCGCGGCGGAAAGAATGGACTGTGGCGGTAGTCATAGTGCCGGACAAAAAAGGCAAGGCTGCACCTTAGAGCATCGCGCTCCACGAGGCAAGACGCCACGTTGCATTGCGCCTTGACCCCGGCCGCAACAGCAGCGTATGGTCTTGCGCGAGCAATTCATCTGACGCGCATCGATCCGCAGTGAGGGAGGAGCATGACGACCGGCCTATTGACCCCGAAGCAGGCGGCATTCCGCGACGAGTACCGGCGCAACATCGCGCCCTGGTACAACGGCTGGGGCCATTTGCTGTCGATCTTCGTTCCCGGTATCGCCGTCATCTGGTATTGCGTGGCGCATGTGCACGAGCCCACGGCATGGGAACTGCTGTTCGTGATCCCGGTGCTGGTGTTCTACAACTGGAACGAGTGGTGGCTGCACAAGAACGCCATGCATCGTCCGATCAAGGGCATCCTGATGCCGGTCTATCACCGCCATACTCACCAGCATCACCAGTACTTCACCGCGCAGGTCATGACTTACGATACCAACCGCGAATGGCGCATCGTGCTGTTTCCGCCGTATGCGTTGATCGTGTTCATGGTCATGACTCTTCCGGCGGCGTTGGTACTCGGCTACCTGTGGTCGGCGAATGCGGGTTACATGCTGATGATGCTCACGCCGATCTATTATCTGAACTACGAGACTTTTCACCTGTGTTGTCACGTTCAGGACAACTGGTTCGTGCGCAATATCCCGCTGGTGAACACCATTCGCCGCCATCATGCCGCGCACCACAGCCAACCGATCATGATGGAACGCAACATGAACCTGACGTATCCTGTGGCCGACTGGTACATGGGCACCAGCGACCTGGACCGCGGGCTGCTCGGTCATCTGTTCAACGGTTACAGCACGCGGCATGTAAAAAAGGAATATGCGAGCGACCAGGGTGCCGAGCTTGACGGCCGCCTGACGACTTCGTGAAAATCGGAATTCCCTGAAAAGAAGATCCTCAAGGGGAAGGGAGGGTGGGCGCCTTAGTGCGCCCATTCGTTTTTTGTCGGGCAGAGGCCGCCGAATCCAAAGATAATGTCGGCCGTGGGAAATCGAGCGCCATGGATCTGCAGGAATTCACACTGACTACGTCGCAGAATTCGCCGCCGGCGAGATTGGGCCCCGCGCTGGAGGCGTTGTGGTATCTGCGCAGAGGCGATTGGGACCGCGCCCACGTCATCGTGCAGGCGCATGAGGATGACAAGTCATACGCCGTGATCCACGCACACCTGCATCGCATCGAAGGCGACCTGGCCAATGCGGGATACTGGTATCGCCGCGCCGGCAGGAAGACAACCGATGCGGCACTTGAAGAAGAATGGAAGGCCCTGGTGGAGCACTTCCTGTCGGAGAACGTTTCATGAGCAAGCTGGACATCCGCATCGAACCCGTAATGCAATCGGCACCGGCGGCATTGCCGGACCCGCTGGGTTTCGGGCGCCACTTTACTGCGCGCATGTTCACGCAGTACTACACGACCGGAAAGGGCTGGCATGATGCGGTCATCGGGCCTTACCGTCCGCTGGCGCTCGATCCGGCCGCCCAGGTTTTCCATTGCGGTCAGATGATTTTCGACGGGACCAAGGCTTACGCGCGTCCGGATGGCAACCTGAACCTGTTCAGGGTCGAGAAGAACGCCGAGCGTTTCAACCTCTCTGCCTCGCGCCTGGCCATGCCTGAGGTGGATATCGACGAACACCTTGAGGCGATTTCGGAATTGGTCAAGCTCGAACATGGTTGGGTGCCGAAGCAGGAAGGCGCGGCGCTCTACATCCGCCCCGTCATGATTGCGGTGGAAAACACGCTGGAGGTCCGCGCCAGCCGCACCTTCCTGCACTACATTATCCTGAGTCCGGTTGCGCCGTATTTCGCCGGCGGATTCAAGCCGGTGTCCGTGTTCGTGTCCGACGGTTACGTGCGCACTGTGCGCGGCGGAACCGGGGAGGCAAAAACACCGGGCAACTACGCGGGCAGCCTGGCGGGGACGGAAGAAGCGATTGCCGCGGGCTATCAGCAGGTGCTGTGGCTTGATGCCGTCGAGCGGCGTTACGTCGACGAAGTCGGCGCGATGAACATCGCATTTGTTTACGACGGAAAAACCATCCGCACGCCGATGCTGTCCGGCGCAATCCTGCACGGCGTCACGCGCGATTCCCTGCTGAAACTGGCGCCCGACCTGGGTTATCCGGTTACGCAGGACCGTATCGACATCCACGAATTGATGCGCGATGTCGAGTCGGGGAGAATCACCGAAGCGTTCGGCATGGGCACCGGCGCGGTCATCGCCCCGGTCGGCAGCCTCGGCTATCGCGGGCGCAATTACAAATTTGCGTCCGGCGAACCGGGGCCGGTCGCGCGCAAGCTTTTCAAGGGACTCACCGACATCCAGTACGGACGCGTTGCCGATCCTTACGGGTGGACGCGGATGGTAGAGGTCGCCGGTGCCAAGCCCAGGCGCGCCTCCGCCCGCGCCTAACCGCAAAATTTTCCAGATTCTCCGGACGGCCGGCATCGATGCTCGAATTCAGGTCTCATTGTCGGGCTTACCTGATCGTCGGCGCCGCTCTGGGGCGGGGTGTTCTCCGCCATCTGGCTGGGTGAGCGGTTGACGATGCGAATGTCGCTCGGTGTGCTACGGGTGCTATTGGGGCGCGGCAGCGCCTGAGCCCTCTACCTCTTCTGCTGCAATAGCGGCAATACCTTCTCCGCATAGTAGAACGGCTGCTTCGCGCCGCGAGTCTGGCTGCGCAGTAGGCCGTCGCGATCGATGACAAAGGAGGTGGGGGTCGGATACTTGCGTTCGAATCCGCTCTGCTCGAGTTCGTCGGCCATGACGCCCGGCAATCCGTAGATGCCGAGCATGCGTTCGACGCGCGCGCGGTCCTCAAGATTATCGATGCCGACGACGATGACTTCGAAGCCCTGATCGCGGTACTGCTCGTAGAAATTCTCCAGGTTGCCAATCTCGTACGCGCAGAAGCTGCAATAACTGGAGTAGAAATTGACCAACACCACTTTGCCGCGCATCTGTGCGAGGTCGAAAGCCTGGCCGGAGAACAGCTTGCCCTTCAGGGCGGGCGGGGGTTCGCCGATTTCGGCAATCGGCTGGGCCGACGCCGGGCTCGCCACGAGGAGCGCGACAATCAGGATTTTCAGCAACTTCATGATGGACATATGTTCAGTCGAAATGCTTCGTAAGAGGCCGATTCGCCCCAGTATACTTTGCTGACAGTCAAAAAAGTCCGGGGAGGAAGGCCATGGCCGAAGCAGGCAATCAGATCACCGCAGATGCGCAAGTCGCGCGCATTTTCGAATGGCGGCGCGGATTCAATACCATCCACCTGATCGACCTGGGCGTGTATCTGGGCTTGTTCGGCGTGCTCGCGAAGACCCCGGGTCTCACGGGAGCCGATCTGGCGGGGCAACTCGGATTGCATGCGCCCTATGTTGAAGTCTGGTGCAGGACGGCTTATGGACTGGAAATCCTCGACGCGGATACGGCGGGAAAGTACCGGCTCGCCCCGCATTTCGATTCGATCCTCGCCAGCCCGACCCATCCGCGCTATCTGGGGGGCTATGTGCGCCTCGGCACGGAAGTGGCGGCGGATGATTTTCAGCGCTGCCGAGAAGCTTTCAAGACCGGCAAGGCAAAACCGTTCCAGGGGCGCGGCGACCATTTCAACCAGGCCATCGCCGAGTCCACGCAGGGTCTGCAAGTGGTCACGGCAAAGAAAATCCTGCCCGGACTGTCCGGCCTTGCCGACCGGCTTGCTGCAGGCGGCGCCATCCTCGAGATCGGCTGTGGCACCGGCAATTTTTTGTTGCAGGCCGCGAAGGCTTTCCCGGGGGCGCGGATCGCCGGCGTCGACATCGACGACGAGAGCCTCGCGAAGGCCGGCGACAAGGTGCAGCAGGCTGGACTCGCCGGTCGGATTTCCGTGCACCGGGAAAAAGTGGACGATGCGGCCGGCGCGTTCGACGCGGTCGTGATGATCGAAGTGCTGCACGAAATCGCGCCCGAGATACGCCCTGCCGTAGTCAGCGCTGCGGCGCGGACCCTCAAGGCCGGCGGCTGGATGGTGATCATCGACGAAACCTATCCGACTACGCTGGAGGAAGCGCGCCGTCCCGAATTCCGTTTTCCCCTGCAAACCGGATTCGAGGAATTGATCTGGGGCAACGTGATCCCGACGCGCGAGGAACAGGAGAAGCTGTTGCGCGATGCGGGACTGAAAGGCGCGATCAACCGCGACTTCATCGGCGAAGGGTTTACCGTGCTGACAATCCAGCGCTAAATCTTTTGCGCAGGCGCGCGGTAATATTCGCCCGAATTCAGAAAACGCACTGCACGCATCGCCGTGGAGTTGTGCAGCGATGTTCAACCGGGGAGGAAGGCGCGCTCGACGAAGAGCATCAGCCCGAGCACGAAGATCACGCCGGAAATCGCCATGACGACGCGCGGTTCCCAAGGCCGCGACCTCAATCGCATCAGGACGGGTACCACCAGCAGTACGACGGTCAACTGGCCCGCTTCCACGCCCAGGTTGAAATTCAGCAGGGACAACAGCAGATTTTCCTTCGGCAAGCCGATCTCGCGGAGCACTGAGGAAAAGCCGAAGCCGTGTGCCAGGCCGAACAGGAAACTCACCGCCCAGCGGCGCGATGCCGCATAACGCGGCAGCAGATTTTCCAATGCGACGTACGCGATCGACAGCGCGATCACGGATTCGACCAGCGCGCCGGGAAGGACGATCACGTCCAGCGCGGCGAGTGCCAGTGTGATGCTGTGCGCGAGGGTGAAGGCGGTAATGATCTTCAGCAAGGACCACAGCCCCCCGCCACGCAACATGAGCGCCACCAGGAAGAGCAGATGGTCGTAACCGGTCAGAATGTGTTCGATGCCCAGCGGGAAGAAGCTACCGGCGCCGCGCGAGGCTTGGGCAGGCTGCGCCACTTCGACGCTGGTCTCGCGCGCGTCACTGCCAAAAGCAAATTGCTGACTGCCCCCGGACCAGATGATGAGCGCCAACGTATGTTGGCTGCTGCCGAGCGCTTCCGACATGTCGTCACGAATGCTCAGTTTACGGATCTGCGCGGGACAATTGAAATCCACGGTCCCTGTGATGCTGACGGAGGTCGCGGACGGTGGCACGATACGGCCTTCGGCGGCCGTGCACGGCGCGCCTTCGTTGGCGAAATGGATTTTTTCGCCGATCGTCGTGATGAGCGGCCGGTAATCCGGTGTGGCACCGGGTTGGCCGGGGTGCATCTTTTCGGCGAGGGAGCCGGGCGCAATGTCTGACAATGTCAAACTGTAGCGCACGGACTTTTCGCTGATGGTAATGGTAGCGAACCCTGTCATGCCCCCTGTGTGTGCACCGGTCATGCCGGCCCAACCGAGCAGCAGGAGCGATGCAATCGCCGCGGCCGTCAGCTTGTAGATCGCAGAGCCGAGAGATTTTCGGGCGGCGGAACGTGGCTTGGGATGGATCATGATTGGCAGAAGTTGCGCGTCATCGGGCGGTCAAGATTTCCTGCGGCTCGATTGCAGCAGAAATACCGTCAGCGGCGCTTCTCGATTTCGATCCCACGTAGCGGCGTGCTGCTGCCGCCGACTGCCCGGATGAGGTCCAGCAGATTAGTGATTTGATAGTCAGCGATGGTGACTACGTGGGCGCCCCCCACCGGGAGCACGTAGCGGCTGTACTTGTCTGGTGCGACGTCGCCGACGGCAAATTGAGCAAGCGGCATTGGATTAGCCTTCCCGTAGACGAGAATGATCATCTGCGGCGACGACAGACCATAGCTTGTTGCCTGCACGTCGAGCTTGAATTGTCGCTCCATTCGGGTACGCCCCAGCGCGGCGAAGGCTTTTTCGATGATCTGCGCCTGTGCCGGATCGGTTTGATGCGCGTGAGCCGGCTGCGCACTGGCATGCAGGCCGTGGTAGAACCACGCGCCGGATGCATCGCGTTCGAACCGATGCAGCGTACCCTCGCGAACCAATTCTATCGCGCCCAGTTCTTCGACGGGAGCGGGCAAAAGCATGCGTGAACCTTCGGCTCCGTGAATCTTTTCCGCCGCACCTTCTGGAATTCTGGAACGGTTCCGGTATTCCAGAGACGCGATCCCGGCTATCAGCGCCGCCAACACCACCCAGACGACAAGCACACGGCGCCTGCCGCTTCCGCCGTGATTCATCGTTGTTTCCACCACACCACGAAGCCGACTGCGGCCAGAATCGCCGGAATCAGGATCACCGCGAGGAAGAATGTCCCTTTCATCTGGCGATTGGTTAGATTGACGCGAGGCAGGTCGTTCGAGCGCGGTTCCAGGCCAATCAGGTTTTCCTTCGACGCCAGGTAGTTCACCGCGTTAAGGAACAGCTTGCCGTTGCCCATGATGTGGAAGAACGAGTTGGTGGCAAAGTCCGAATCGCCGATGACGGCGATGCGGGAAAGGGCGGTAATCGGAACCGGCGCATTGTCCTGGGCTGCGGCCTTCGCAGATTTTTCGTCGCCGGAATTGCGATACAGGGGGTCGTTGGCCGGAGCGGGACGGCGTATGGCGGCCGCTACCAGCGTTAGTGGACCCGGAAGGTCCCTGGCTTTGTCGAAGCGCGTGCGCTGGGAATCTGTTTGACCGTAGCTTTGCTTGGACGAGTTGGCAAGGGGCGCCACGTCCGTGCCGGGGACGCGTTGCGAGGTCGGGGAGAAAGACCGTGCGCCCGGGAAAAAAGTCAGCGGCAGGTCCTGGGCGATCGCGTGATAGTTGTAATCGGTCACCGCTGGCGACGAGGGATCCGCCCAGAAATGGGACGCCTCGTCTATCACAATGTCCTCGTCAGCGACGATTCCATATTCGCGCAGCACTGGCTCGACGCCCGTGCGGATAAAAGGATCGAGCATAAACAGTGCATTTCCGCCCGCAGCAAGGAATTTGCGTATGGTTCCCACTTCCGCAGGCAGTAACGGGACCTTGGGACCTGCTACGACCAGCAGCGAGCAGCGTGCAAGGTCTTCGGCAGCGCCAGTCCGGGCAAGGGAGAGCTTCTCAACCGAGTAATTCAGCGTCTCGAGCGCATTGCGGGCCTTGGCCATGCCGTGTTGCTGATGCAACACATACTGCGCGCCGAGGCCGTGGGAATGGCCTGCATCACCCTCCATGTGATCGTGGGACTCCATGCTGAAGGGATCGGGCTCGCGATGTCCGTCCAGGAAGCAGACTTTCTGCGAAACGCCGAGGGAAATTCGCAGGATGGCATTGGCGATTTCCGTTTCGCTGGAGCCGCTGATTTGCATCTTGCGTCCGTCGCTCTCCAGCAGAGACGTGCCGGCAAACTGCACGCCGCGCATCCGTGCCTGCGCGGGATTGAGCATGGGATCAAAAAACTCGAGTGTCAGTTTGTCGGTCTGGCGCGCCATCAACTCATAGAGTTCAACGGTCTCGCGCATCATCGGATCGTGAAAAAAGGTGATGCGCACTGGTTGCTCCAGGCGCTTGAGCATGGTGACTGTTTGCCGGGAAAGCGAATATTTGCCTTCCTCGGTCATGTCGAGACGCAGGGGAAACTGGGCCGACAAATAGGCCACTGCTAGCAGCACGCCGACGGTCCCCAGGGTGTAGAGCAGGATTTCACCGCGTCCCTCCCGCACCATGGCGGCAAGGTTTGCGCGCAACGAGTAACCGCCCCATGCACAAAGCACGAGGCCGGCTATGGCCAGGCTTGCGGTCCATACGAAACCCTCAAGGAGAATTGCATGGATGGCACCGGCGGTCGCCAGCAGCACAATGCCCGTAACGAGAATCAAGCCGGATCGGAAAAAGTTGTCCATGTCAGCGCCGCCACTGCAGATAGCTGGTGTTAAGGGTCAGCGCGATGGCGCTGACGATCAGGTAGAACAAGACGGCTTCACTGCGAATCAGTCCCTGGACGAAATCCGCGAAATGCAGGGCGAAAGACAGATAGCCGAACAGGCTGCGTAATGCGTACGACGCCTGAAAATTCTGCAGGTGACCGATGAACCAGAAACTCAGCAGTACCGGCACCGTGATCAGCGCAGCGACGATCTGGTTCTGCGTCAGAGCGGAAAAGAACTGGCCCACTGCAATGCAGGCCATTCCCAGCAGAATGAAACCGATATAGCCGGCAACGATAGTCGTGGTCTGGGGGTTTCCGAATAGATACAGCGGCACCAGGTCGATGAAGGTGCCGGCGGTCATCAGCAGCAGGATCGTGACCGCACCGAGGAACTTCCCCAGCACGATTTCCCAAGGCTTGAGCGGCAGGGTCACCAGCAACTCCATGGTGCGTCCGCTGTACTCGCCCGAAAAAAGCCGCATCGACACCAGAGGAAGCAGTGTCAGGATCAGGATGCCCATGTTGCGGAACGTCTCGTCCATCGAGGCGCTGCCGGAGAGAAACATGTTGTAAGTGAAAAAATATCCGGTTCCGACCAGAAATACCGCGACCACGAAATACGCGATCGGCGAGCGGAAATAGGCCAGCAATTCCTTGTGGTAGACCGCGATTACACGATTCATGCCGGCGACCTCGCTTCAGCAGGGGACTGGCTTACATAGCGCAGGAAAACATTCTCGAGCGTCGGTTGCTGGCGCTCCAGGCGATGCAGATTCCAGCGGCTTGCCACGGCGCGCGCGATTGCCGCTTCAATGCCCTCGCGGGCGTCGGTCTGGCAATCGACGTCAAACAGGCCCTGGATGCCGGGCACTGCGTGCATTGTCACTTCGGTGACTCCGGCAACGGATAGCAATTCAGATCGAAGCGCATCGCCAGGCGCAGTTGCCGTGAGCAACACACGATTGGTCTGCTCGGAAGCGCGCTGCAGGCCGGCGGGCGAATCGATGGCAAGCAAACGTCCGTCGTTGATGATCGCAACGCGGCTGCAGATCAGCGTGACCTCGGGAAGGATGTGCGTGCTCAGCAGCACCGCATGCTGTTCTCCAAAGGACCGGATGACTTCCCGGGTTTCGTGGATCTGACCCGGATCGAGGCCGGCTGTGGGCTCATCGAGAAGCAACACTTCGGGTTTGCCGAGAAGCGCTTGCGCCAGGCCCACACGCTGGCGATAACCCTTGGAAAGTTTGTAGATTTCTCGTTGTATTACGGCTTCGAGCTTGCAGGCCGAGGCTACACGGTCGAGTTCGGATTTTATTTCGGCGCGAGGTACACCTTTGACCTTT
>JANXVW010000086.1 GCA_025351455.1 Betaproteobacteria bacterium
CACCTTCTACCAACCGCACCGCTTCGAGTTTGTACTCCAGCGTGTACGCCGCTCGCTTGATCTTGTCTCTCGTCATTTCGTGTCTCCCTTTCCAGGTAATTTACACCCGGTTAAGAGATACGTTTTTCAGGGGCAAGGTCAATGTTGCTCCTTCCCCTTCAAGGGGAAGGTCGGGATGGGGATGGGTAACGTGGTACGCGAAAGAACCGCTTGAGTCGCAGTTAACCCATTCCCACCCCGGCTTTATACGAGGGGCTCAGTGTGTTGAACCCATCCCCGCCCCGGCCCTCCCCTTGAAAGGGAGGGGGGACTAATGTAGAGACCAGCTCGAGGGGAGGGGCCTATTGTGGAAGCCAGCTTTGACGGGAGGGGAAGGATGTAGAGCCCATAGAGCCGGGAAAAACAGCCCGGTCTCCGGGCTGTCTTTTACTTCGTCACGACCGTCACGCCGTCACGTTCGTCACGGATCCTAAAACTCTTTCGCCGCCTTCGAAAACGAATCCCGCAGGGCATCGTAGCTTTTCGAAAAACCACCTTTGACTTCGTCCCAGGCTTTCGCGGAACTGCGCTTGAGCTCGCCGTAGCTCTGCGACAGATCCTGGCGCTGCCGGCGCATGGCTCTCAACGTCTCCTGCGCGTGCTTGCGCGCTGATGCGTTCATCTTGTCCCAGTTCTTGCTCACTTCGCTTTCGAAATGTTCGATGCGCGCGTCGGCATCATCGAGGACTTTCTTCGCGCTCCTCAGCGCATCGTCGCGCTGTTCCGCCGAATAATTCTTGATCGATCGCGCGGTCTCGTCGATTTTTTGCCCCGCGGTTTTGTCGGCGGCAAAGGACATCGGCGCGCCGGCCAGCAACAGGGCAACCACCAGGGTCAGCGCAGCGATTTTCAGGATATCGGAATTCATTGCATTCTCCTTTTGCCAGCGCTCCCGGCGATGCGCGATGCAACGTGCACCCGCTTATGAATCATCGGCTTGAGGCGGCTGGAATGGCGGCGGAACGCTATTGCTGCCGCGATGACCATAAGGCAGGCCATGGGCCGGAAAGTTCCATGTCATAAGTACTACTGCAAGGTCAAACCCAACGCAGAGGCACAGAGTATGTGGAGGACACAGAGAAAAACCAAGAGGGATAAAAATAAAAGTGGCTGCAGACACGGCTGCGGTTATGGACTCGGCGGTGACAGTGCTACCATTTTTGGACCTTCGTTCAATATCTTCCTTTTTTCTTTTCCTCCGGGTCCTCCGCGTCCTTTGCGTCCTCTGCGCCTCCGCGTAGGGTGTAATCGGTAGGCTTTAACTGGCGGAGACGACGTATTCCTGCATGCGATCGCGCAATGATGCCGGGATCGGCACTGCTTTCAGTGTTGCCTTGGAAAACATGCAGATGGTATGGCGGCATTTCAGGCAGGCGCGGCCCTCGATGCTGGCATCGAATCCGAGTTCGATGGAACTGTTGCCAAGCCGCAGGATCGTCAGGTCGATCGCGAGCGTATCGCCGAAGCGCGCCGGACTGAGAAAATCGCATTGGGTGCCGACCGTCGGCGTGCCGAGCTGCTGCGTCATCAACAAGTCGGCGAAACGTTCCTTCAGCCCGGTGTTGAACCAGTCCTCCATGGCGTCGTGAAGCAGGTCGAAGAAGCGCGGGAAATAAACCTGGCCCGCGGGGTCGCAATGCGAGAAGCGGATCGGGTATTCGACGCGAAAGACTTTTCCCATGGCCCGCTCAGCGCAGCAGCCGGCCGGGCAGGGCACCGGTGTGCTGGTCGTCGCACAATGTCTCGACGCCGGCAACAAAGGTGTGGCGGTAGCCGTCCGCGCGCTGCATCAGGCGCCGTCCGCCGGCGGGCAGATCGTAGACGACTTCGTGCTTGCGCATGCCGAGCTTGTCGAAGTCGATGATGTTGAGGTCGGCGCGATAACCGGGCGCGAGCACGCCACGATCCTTCATGCCGTAGGCAAGAGCGCAGTCGCGCGTCTGCTTGCGCACCAGGAATTCCAATGGCAGTTGCGCGCCGCGCTTGCGGTCGCGTGCCCAGTGCGTCAGCAGGAACGTGGGGGAGCTTGCGTCGCAGACCGTGCAGACGTGGGCGCCGCCGTCGGCAATGCCCATGATGGTTGCCTCGTCCTCGATCATTTCGCGGATGTTGTCGAGGTTGCCTTCGGTGTAATTCTCGAAGGTTTCGACCAGCAACTGCTTGCCATTGCGCGCCATCATCGCGTCGAGCGCCAGTGCCCACGGGCTGGTGTCCGCTGCCTGCGCCCTTGCGCCGATGCTCAGCGACGGATGTGGCTCATAATCGTAAGTGTCGTCGACCACGTAGATCCGGTGCAGCGCATCGGCAATGCGCTTTGTATGTTCGTCGGCCGGACTTTCCTCGACCAGCCTGACCCGCAGGTCCGCGTTGCGCTGCAGGCGGTCGATGCGCTGCGCCGGCGTCAGATCGTTCATCGCGGTCCATGCAGGGTGCGAAGAAAACGGATGGATGGTCGTTTCCAGTCCCATCATCACGCCGATCGGCCGGCAGCCGACCTGTCCATTCACGTGAACGCCCGCCTTGCGCGCCTCATGGATCTGCGCACGCGTTTCGCGCCACAGTTCGGGCGCGTTGTTGACCTGCAGCAACAGCACCGACAATGGCCGGTCGGCCACTTGCGCCACGGCGCGCAGGATTTCGAATTCGCCGGGGCCGAAATCGGAATTGACTTCGATGACACCGCGCCCGGCGCGTTTCATGGCGCAGGCCAGGCCGAAGAGCTCCGGTTCGCCAGCGGACAGGCTCGGCGTGGACCGTCCGTCGGCGGCGCGATGCTTGATGGTGCGCGAAGTGGTGAAGCCGAGCGCGCCGGCCCGCAATGCTTCCTCCAGCAGTTCACCCATTTGCGCGATTTCTTCGTCTTTCGGCACGGTGGCATGGTCGGCGCCGCGCTCCCCCATGACATAGAAACGCAGGGCGGAATGCGGCACCTGCGCGCCGACATCGATGACTTTGGGCGCCGCTTCGAGCGCGTCGAGATAGTCGGGAAAGGATTCCCAGTTGAATTTCACGCCTTCGGACAGCACGGTCCCGGGAATGTCTTCCACGCCTTCCATCAGGTTGATGAGGTAGGGCGCTGCGCCTTTGCGCACCGGAGCAAAACCCACACCGCAGTTTCCGAACACGACCGTGGTCACGCCATGCCAGGTCGACGGCGTGAGATACGGGTCCCAGGTGGCCTGACCGTCGTAATGCGTATGGATATCGACGAAGCCCGGCGTGACCAGCAGTCCGCGCGCATCGATCTCGCGGCGCCCGCGGCCGACATCGCCGCCGACCGCCGTGATGAGTTTGCCGTCGATCGCAATATCGGCACTGCGCCGCGGCGCACCCGTGCCGTCGACGACCGTGCCGTTGCGGATGACGATATCGTGCATGCAGCTTCTCCGGAATTTCTTGTCAGTGTAATGACGCAGCGACCCGCTGCGTCTGTTCGTTCTTATAGTCCAAGCCCCGCGCCCGCGCAACCCTGAATCTGGTATTTCGATTAAAACCCTGTCACCACAGAGGCGCAGAGGGCGCGGAGAAAAGCGTAAAGAAGATTGAATGGATAGTTTTTCGACGTGTGGTCCATCAGCATTCTCCATTCGTGTCTACCGGAGCATTTCGCATGCCTTTCCTCCGTGCCCTCTGTGCCTCAGTGGTGAGCGCTTTTTCTATTTGGAGGTGTGAAATCAGCGCACCGCGCTAAACTGTTGGCTTCGTTGTCAAGCGGGAACCGATGTGAATAAACCGTCCTCCATGGGGTTCGCGATTGCCGGCGCGCTGGCATTGGCGGTCGGCATCGGCATCGGACGTTTCGCGTTCACGCCGATTTTGCCGATGATGCAGAAGGACCACGGCCTGACGTTGCGACTGGCGGGATTGCTCGCTTCGGTGAACTACGTCGGTTATTTCATCGGGGCGTTCTCGGCAATCTGGATCCGGCTGACGACGGTGACGGTACTGCGCATCTCGCTGGTTGCGGTGGTTGTGCTCACCAGTGCGATGGGATTGACCCACTATCCTGCCGCATGGCTTCTGCTGCGCGGGTTTGCGGGCATCGCCAGCGCGTGGATCCTGATATTTTCTTCCGCTTATATCCTCGAGCAACTCGCGTCGCTGGGTGAAAGCCGCCTGGGCGGCGTGGTATTCAGCGGTGTGGGCTTCGGCACCGCGCTGGCTGGCGCCTTTTGCCTGCTGGTCCTGACTCTGGAATGGTCTGCCGATCAGGCCTGGCTCGTGGCAGGCGTCATCGCGCTGGCGATCGCACTTTGCTGCTGGCCGGGTTTTCGAAATGCGACGCATGCGAGGACGGTTGCGAAGTCGAGCGCCTCGCCGCTGCGATTGCGTAGCCACCTGCTCGTCATTACCTGTTACGGGGTGCTTGGATTCGGTTACATCATCCCGGCCACGTTCCTGCCGGCCATGGCGAAACAAGTCATGCCGGACCCGGCGATATTCGGATGGGCCTGGCCGATATTTGGCGGCACGGCATTTGTTTCCACGCTTCTGGCGGGGCGATTGTCCGCGTTCCTGTCGAACCGCCTGATCTGGGCGCTATCGCATGGCGTCATGGCGATCGGCGTTGCGGTACCGGTCTGGCTTCCCGGCATGGCGGGCATCGTGATCTCGGCAATCTGCGTGGGTGGCACTTTCGTCGTGGCTACGATGACCGGCCTGCAGGAAGGCCGCACCCAGACGCCGGAGCATGCGTCGCGGCTGATTGCGGCAATGACGGCCGCTTTTGCGATCGGGCAGATATGCGGGCCGCTGCTGGTGAGCGCGGTTGCGGGAATGCATAACGGCATGGAAGCACTTCTGGTCGGCGCATGCATCCTGTTGCTGATGAGTGCGGTTGCCCTGGTGCCCGGTTTGCAGCGCGCGCGAACTTCCGAAAAGGGAATCGGCAATTGAACAAAGTATTCTGCCCATTGTCGATAAAAATGCTTCTGCCCAACCCCCGCCAGTTGCGGGAAGAGGCTGGTATCCGGCGAAGCAGGGGCACGATCGTCGCCCCTTCCGTCACGGCCTTTCAACGACGTTGAGAACTTCGTAGCACGCCCCCATGGTGTGATAGTCGGTCTTGCCGGCGGGGGATTTTTCGTCGCTGTATTTGCGGTTGTCACGCGTGAGGATGCGGTACCAGGCGCCGTGTTTGTGGTCGACGAAATGCTTCCAGCTGTAATCCCAGATTCGTTCGTACCGCCGCCAGTATTTCTCCTCGCCGGTGCGGTTGGCCAGCAGCGCAGCGGCCGCCAGCGATTCCGCCTGCACCCAGAAGTATTTGTCGCCGTCGCAGAGGCTGCCGTCCGGGGCGAAACCGTAAACGATGCCGCCGTGTTCGTCGTCCCACGCGTGCTTCATTGCGGCGTCGAATAATTCCACCGCGCGCGGCGCCAACCACTCGGGATCGGTCAGCTTCTCGGCATGACGCTCCAGGATCAGCAGCAGCTTGGCCCATTCGGCCAGATGCCCGGGTTGATAACCCCAGGGGCGGAAGAGGTTGGTCTTGTCATCTTTGTTGTAATCCCAATCCACCGACCAGTCCGAGTGGTAATGCTCCCAGACCAGGCCGCCGGCCAGCGCCGCCTGGCGCACGGTAATGTTGCGCGCGAGCTTGTGCGCGCGGTCGAGGTATCGGGCCTGACCAGTAGCATCGAACGCCGCGAGCATGGCTTCGCAGGCGTGCATGTTGGCGTTCTGTCCGCGATACGGGGCAACCTTCGACCAGTTCTCCGCCGCTTCGTCCGCGTACAGGCCGGAAGCCGGCGACCAGAATTTTCGCTCCATCAGGTCGAAGGTCTCGCCGATCCACGCGCGCGCCGGCTCCATGCCTGCCATCGACGCGTGCGCGTAAGCCAGGAGGACGAATGCCAGGCCGTAGCAGTGATTGGTTGCATCGGCAATACGATCGCCTTCGAGCAGCCAGGCGTAGCCGCCGGTTTGCGCATTGCGATGCCGGTCCCTGAGGAAAGCCACGCCATGTTCAGCGGCCTGCTGGTATGCGGCATCGCCGAAGCGGCGATACGCCATGGCGTTGTTGAATATGAAGCGCGTGCTGCTGACCAGGTGGCGCGTGTGCGCATCGTAGACGCTGCCGTCGTCGCGGAAGAAATGAAAGAATCCCCCGCGCGGATCGATCGCGCGCGGATGGTAGAACGCCATCGTGTGGCGGATGTGGTCGAGCAGGAATTGCGAATCGCGGAAGTCAGGCATGGTCCTTAACTACTTCTACTTCAGTTTAGATCTCACCACGCAGGCACGAAGGTCACAAGGTGGCACGAAGAAACCCGAGAGTAATTTTTGTCGGAGAGAGTAATGGATACCAATACCGCAAATATTTCTCGCAGAAGGAAACAACTTTCACCCGACGACGCCTTTTTGCCCCTCTTCGTGTTCCTTCGTGACCTTCGTGCCTTCGTGGTGAGATTTAACTTTTAGCTTTCGCATCAGGCCATTTGAGCCAGCACGGCTTCGACGACGGCAAGCGACGGCGGCGAGGCGCCGGCATGCATGCAGGCGGCCGTTCCCGCGGCGACCGCGTAGCGCAGATGCGCTTGCCAATCCGCTTCGGGCCGATTCATCAGGCTGAAAAGCAATCCGCCGATGCTCGCGTCGCCCGCGCCGACGGTGTCGACGATAACCACAGACGGACTGCCCTGGTGCAAACGCTGCCCGCCAATGTGCAGTTCTGCGCCTTCGGCACCGCGCGTGAGGAGTACTGCCGCGTGCGGATTGAGTGCCTTGAGTTTTGCCAACGCCGCGTCCTCATCGCGGGTGCGGAACAGGCCGCGCAAATCTTCGTCGGAAACTTTGATGACATCCGCCACGCCGGAGACACGCGCGAGCGTCGCGTCGTAAGCAGCGGTCATCAGGTTGCGGAAATTCGGATCGAAGCTGATGCGCGCGCCGGTTGCTTTTGCGCTTTCCAGCATGCCGATCAGCCGGTCGCGCAAAGGTTCGCGCGCAAGGCTGATGCCGCCGCAATGCAGCCATTCACACGAATGCGTCCAGTCGTTAGGAAGCAATTCCGGATCGAAGGCAAGGTCGGCGCTGTCCGTGCCGATGAAGTAATAGCGCGGCGGGGCGGTTTCGTGGACGATCGCCAGCAGCGAGGGTTTGTCGTGCTGCTGCAGAAAACGTGCGTCCAATCCGGCTTCTTGGCTCAGTGCGGCGATCTCATCGCCGAAATTGTCGCGGCTCACGCTGCCGGCAAAGGCGCTCGGGATGCCGAAGCGCGCCATGACCCGCGCTACGTTCCATGGCGCACCGCCGGCTCGCGCCAGCCAGTAGCCATCTGCCTGGCGGATCAGATCGGTGAGGGCTTCGCCAGCGCTGATGAAGCGCGGGATTGCAGTCCGGGTCGGCGTCATTCCGGTCAGGCAACGCTGCGCTACTGGCAGCCCGATGCAATCCGGGTGTCGGACAAATCGTCGTCGATCTCCCCGAATTCTGCTTCAACCGCGCTCATCCCGCGTTCCTCCGCCGTAATATGTGGGGTTACGGACGTAAAGATTACACGCTATTGGAAGCGTGGGATAACGCGGTGAAAGCGCCAGGCGCGGAAAAACAAGGGAACAGCACAGCGGGTCCGCGGACGAATCCGCGAACCGGAAACGCGAGGCGTGGCTTCAGGCCCGCGCGCTGCTGCGGCGGCGATCGACCGTCGGTTCGACCTTGCTCGTGCGACGATCCGACAGGCCGGCACGGCGGATCAGTTCATTCCAGACCGTGTCGCTGTCGTCAGACCTGAATTTCACGTACAGCGCGACTTCCTCGGGATAGGCGTCGGCGCAGCCGAGGCGGTTGAGGTGGCGCGGATTCTTTTCCGATGCATGGGCATCGGCATCCCAGGCCCGCATGATGGCCTGCCACAACGCGCGCTCGAACGGTTCGTCCTGCTCGTCGAAACCGTATTGCCATTTCAGGAAGGACGCCTCCGCGGGAGACAGTTCTTTACTGCGAAATTTGATGCTCATGGCTCCTCGTTATTGAATGCCCCGGAGCGACCGAATCCGCTCCGGCAGGCCGACAATACCACGGTCGGCGCCCCGAGGGGGGGAGGGGGCCTAAAGGCGCTTGAGGCATTTTCGTTTCCCCCTC
>JANXVW010000093.1 GCA_025351455.1 Betaproteobacteria bacterium
GATGAGTCGATCGAAGGCCTCGAGCAGCGCGGCGAAGTCGACATGCAGGCTCGCCTGCATTGCGCGGATTCCGCGCAAGGCTTCGCGAGCGTCCAACAGCGTCCGCTTCGTGGCCGTTTCTTCCAGCAAATAACGCAGATCCGCGAGCAGTTGCGCGCGCGGTTGCGTGTCCGCGAAAGCGTCGCGCACGCGCCGGTTCGCACCGGCGAGCGCAGCCGCGAATTCCATGAGGGAAGGCGCGGCGTCCGAGCCGCCCGGAGCGCGACGGATCGCGCTGCAATCGAGTACCAGGATTTCGCAAAGCAAAGGTATCAACCGGTCGCGCGCGTTCGCCGCCGGCTGCATCTCCCCGACCAGGCGCTGCTCCCATTCGATCAGCGTGCCGGGATCCGCCAATGCCTGGCGGGTCAGGCGCAGCCTGTTGAAGCCGCGGTCTTCGCGGGCAACGTCATCGAACATGCGTTGCAGGCGTTCGCGTTGCGGCGCAAGTGCGGGTGCCGCGACATCCACTTTCAGCTCGACTGCGTCCAGCCAGACCGAAGTCGCCCTGCGCAGCGCGGCAGCGAAGGGAACGCGCGGGCGATAAGCCGACGGAGCGGCCCATTGCTCGCGATCGCCGACGACGAGATCGAGATCCAGCGCGCGGCCATCGCGATGGGCACACGCCGGCAGCAAAGCCACGCACATTGCGAACACGCCGGAAATGAACGGGCGCCACGCCCGCGTTACCCGCCCTCCAGTCATGTTCAAGACCCTCCCCCGCCCTTCGTATTCGCGGCGTCCGCGCGCTACGCGGACATTAGCAGATGTCTGTGCGGCCGGCGGCTATGGCAACATGCAGTCTGAAACAAGAAGGCGGGCATGAAAGCGAAGGTCGATCGATCGGTTCTGGAAAGGGACGGTGTGCGCCAGGCGGTGCGCGACGCCGGCCACGGCCATTTGCTCATGTCCGACGAGGAGGTGGCGGCCTCCCTCGCCGCCACGCTGGCGACGCATCCCAAGGGCAAGCCGGTCTGGGTCTTCGGCTACGGCTCGCTGATCTGGAATCCCCTGATGGAATACGCGGAGATGCGCCGGGCACGCGTGCGCGGCTACCATCGCGGCTTCTACATCTGGTCGAAGATCAACCGCGGGACGCCCGAGGTTCCGGGACTGGTGCTGGCGCTGAATAGCGGCGGTTCCTGCCAGGGCGTGGCCTACCGCATGCACGACGACAAGTTCGAGGCGGAACTGGCGATCTTGTGGCGGCGGGAGATGGTCGCGGGTACTTATATGCCTAAATGGATCAACGCCGACATCGACGGGGTCACGGTGCGGGCCATCGCTTTCGTGGTCAACCGCTCGAAACCCGGTTATGCCGGCCGGCTCGACGACGAGCAAATCGTGTCGATCGCGCTCCGGGCGCATGGCGCTTACGGCAGTTGCGCCGATTACCTCGTCAATACCGCGACCAGCCTGGAAGTTGCCGGCATTGCCGACCCACGGCTGTCCCGGCTGGCAAAACTCGTTGCCCGGGCGGGCGTCCCCTCGACCCAACCCTGAATTGCGCGAACAAAGCCCGCGCAAGGCTGTCCATCATTGTAATGGCGGGCGCTGCGGGGCAGGCGCCTGCTCCTTCACGACGAGGCAACAATGAATATTCCAGCACCTGCGTATACGCTTGGCTTCGTACGGAGCATGTTGACCGAGCAGTCCGGGCGGGCATCGGGCTGGTTCAAGGACATGGAAATCAAGACCGTCTTCCAGCCGGCATTCAGCCTGCCGCACAAGAAGGCCGTGGGCTTCGAAGCCAGCCTGCGCGGGGAAGACGAGGACGGCAGCATCATTGCCCCCGAGGCAATGTTCGGACCGGCAGGCAATTTCTCAGAGACCTGCCTGCTCGACCTGCTGGGGACGACGATCCATGTGCACAACTTTGCCTCGAGCCGCAGTGGGCAAAATCTGCTGTTCCTGAACCTGCACCCCGAAGTCTTCCTGGATTTCGCGCATAGCGGGCCGTTCCTGGCCGCCTTGTTCGAGCACTATCGCATTCCGCGACACCGGGTCGTGCTCGACATTCCGGCGTTTCTGTTGAAACTGGAACGGCTCGACGCGGCAATCGAGGCTTATCGCGCGCTGGGCTGCCTGATCTCCATCGACGACCTCGGCGTGGAAAATGCCGACCTGGACAGCGTGGTGCGCACCGCTCCCGATATCGTGAAAATCGACCACTCCGTGGTTGCCAGCGCGGTAGCGAACGAATCGGTGCGCAAGACGCTGCTGCATGCGGTGTCGCTGTTGCACGAAATGGGAACGCTGGTATTGCTGGAGGGCGTCGAGTCGAAGGCGGAGGCTCTGCTGGCGATCGAAACCGATGCGGATTTCGCCAACGGCTTCTATTTCGGCCCGCTGTGCGAGCATGTCGATGAATTCGACGAGCCGGATGACGTGCTGGACAACCTGTGGAACAGTTACAAGGAGAAGCGCGGCCCGGGGAACGCTCGCGAAGCGATGTCCCGGGTTTCGCTGGACGAAGAAACCCTGCACTCGTCGCATATCAAAAAATTGCGCAGCACGTCGCCCGCCGAAATACACCGGTATCGGGACGAGCGGCGCCCCTTCATTGCCGCGATCCAGCAGGCAGGCGGCCTGATGGAGGCCGGGACCGGATTCGAGGCGGCGTGTGCCGATTTCCTGAAGCTCGACGGCGCCATCCGCTGCTTCCTGCTCGGCGGCGACGGCGGGCAGATCGGCCCGGACCTGTCGGGGCCCCTTTCCCCCACACCTCAAGGAATGAATTTTTCCGGCCTGATTGAACATGGCGACGGCGACTGGTCCCGGCGCGATTACTTCCGCCGCGCCATGCAGGAACCCGAATTGGTCCAGGTCACGCGCCGCTACCGGTCGCTCGGCGGATACGCGCACTGCGTAACCTTCTCGATCGCGGTAAAGGTCAACGGCCAACCGGTGGTGATCTGCGGCGACGTCGACTGGTCGACGCACGCGAATATGCACTAACCCCTCGGGCGCAGGGCCTCATGCCTTGCGCGCCGCGGCCTTTTTGACGAGGTTCGCGAGCAGTTTTCCGATCAGGGCCCGGGTCGTCTGATCGGTCAGGTTGCCCTTATCGTCAAAGCTCTTCGACGCATTGATCATGACTTCCGGCTGGTTCACCGCGTCCATGTCCAGGAAGACGAATACCTGGCGCAGGTGGTATTGCGCGCGGGCCGTGCCGATGACCCCGACGGAGGCGCCCATGACGGCGACGGGTTTGCCAGACCAGGCACTGTCACCGTAGGGTCTGGAGGCCCAGTCGATTGCATTCTTCAGCAAGCCGGGAATCGAATAATTGTATTCCGGCGTGACGAACAGGACGGCGTCCGCCGCGCGAATCCTCGTCTTCATTTCCACGACCTTGGCAGGCGGATTTTTTTCCTCGTCCTGATTGAAGTTCGGCAGGCCCTCGATATCGAAAATCTCCATCGATGCCCCGTCAGGGACCAGTTTCTGCGCTTCGCGCAATGCGGATTTGTTGAACGAGGCTTTCCGCACGCTGCCTGCGATGCCGAGGATCCTGATGCTGGCGGCCATGGGAATCTCCTATCTGCCGGGGGAAGAAGCGCGTTTTGCCGAAGACTTCTTCGGCGGCGGCACCTTGCCCCCCGCCATACGCGCCTCGGACAGCCCTATCGCGATCGCCTGCTTCCGGCTGGTGACCTTCGTTCCGGAATTTCCGCTCCTCAATGTTCCGGCCTTCCTCTCCTTCATTACCTTTTCGACCTTCGCCGACGCCTTCTTGCCGTACTTGCTCGCCATGTCGTTCTCCTCTGGACGGAAGGACGCAACCGTGGACCTCTCCGTAGAGGTCTGACACGCGAACGCCGGAATTAGTGCCCTACATTATTTTGCCGAAGGCGAGCTGCTCTTTTCTCGTCCCTCAGTCCGAGGCCCGGCGCGCGGACTCGTTACCGACGGAGTCGGCCGTTTGCGCGTAGCGCGCCGCGTCCCGCACTGCTATCCAAACAATCTTCCGTTAACGCCGAGTGCGGGACGCGCCCCTGCCTTTTCCGCCTCCAGCGCCAGCAGCGCCCGCTTGCGGTCCAGTCCGCCGGCGTAGCCCGTGAGGGAATTGTCGGCGCCGATGACGCGGTGGCAAGGCACGATGATCGATATCGGATTGCGCGCGTTCGAGTGGCCGACCGCGCGCGAGGCGGTCGGCCTGCCGATGCGGCGCGCCAGTTCGGCGTACGAGATGGTCTCGCCGAACGGGATGTTGCACAGTTCCCGCCATACCTTCATCTGGAATTGCGTGCCCTGCGGCGCGAGCGGCACCTCGAAGCGCATCAGGGCGCCATCGAAGTAAGCGCGCAACTGCGCGATAGTCTGCGCGAATGGCGCCACGCTTTCGTCGCGGATCCAGTCGACCTGAATCGCGGGGCGGTGCTTGTCATTATCGGTGTGCAATCCGGTCAGCGACGTCCCGTCGGACATCAGCAGCAGGGGACCAACCGGGCTTTCATAGTTCGTATGAAAAGTGGTCATGCGAGCGTTCTCCATAAATGCATGGCGGCGTAGCCGCGCCACGGGCGCCACACTTCCGCGTGCGCGATGATCCTGCCTTCGTCTTCGATGCCCAGCGCCTTGCGGATGCCGAGGTCGGTCGCGGGAAACGCATCCGGCCAGGAAAACGCGCGCATCGCCAGGTACTGCGCAGTCCACTCGCCGATTCCCGGCAACGCCTTGAGCCGCACCATCGCGGCCTCAATGTCAGCGCCTGGTTCCAGCAGATTCGGGTTCCGTACCATGGCACGCGACACGCCGAGCAGCGTCTTCGCCCGCGCCGACGTTACGCCGATCTTTGCTATTGCTTCCGGCGACGCCGCGGCCACGCGTTTCGCGGTCGGCATGAGCAGCCGCAATTTTGCAAACGGCGTCTCGACCGGATCGCCGAAAGCCTCGGCAAAGCGGCCGGCGATAGTGGTCGCGCCCTTCACGCTGATCTGTTGTCCGAGCACGGCGCGGATCGCGACCTCGTAGCCGTCGAATGCGCCGGGCAACCGCAATCCCGGACAGGGTGCCGCGAGCTTGCCCAGGCACAGCGCGATGCGTTCCGGCTCCGCACCCAGGTCGAATAGTTTGCGCACCCGCGTCAGCACGCCTGGAATTGCGCGCCCCAGTTGCGGGGAAATCTCGACGGACAACGCATGCCGGCGCGAACTGGGCCGCACGCGTATCCAGCCAACGCGGCCGCCAAGGCTGACCGTACGCAGATACGCCGAATCAACGACGGCTTCGACGCCCGCAAAAAGCCGTTTGTCGAGAAAGCGCAGCAACGCTTCCCAATCCAGGGGCGGCCGATAAGCGAGATCGAACACGAAACGGTCTGTTGTTTTCGATCCCCCGGCACCGCGGCGGAATTGGCTCGGATTCAGGCGATAGTTGGTCTTGAATGCGTCGTTGAAACGCCGCAGGCTGGCGAAGCCGCTCGCATACGCGATTTCCGTGACAGGCAGCAAGGTGTCGGTCAACAGCATTTTTGCCGTCAGCAGGCGCTGCGTCTCGAGCAACTTGTTGGGGGAGACGCCGAACTCGTCCTGGATCACGCGCCGCAGGTGGCGGTCGCTGATGCCCATTTCCGCCGCGAGCGCCGGCACGCTGATTTCGTTCAGCGCGCCGTCTTCGATGCGGCGCCCGAGCGCGACTGCAAGCCGATTGCGCGAATCGACCAGCGCATTGCCCGGTGCAATTTCCGGCCGGCAGCGCAGGCAGGGACGAAATCCCTCCTGCTCGGCGGCAGCGGCATTCGGATAGAAAGTGCAGTTGCGCCTGAGCGGCCGGCGCGAGTTGCAGATCAGACGGCAGTAGATGCCGGTGGACGAAACGCCCACATACATGAGCCCGTCGAATCGGGAATCGCGGCTGATGAGCGCCTTGTAACAGCTGTCGGGATCGAGTTGCATGGCCTGCATGTTGCCCGCTGCCGGACCGGCACGCTAGCCATTTTCGGACATGCAGTTCTACCTCGCCCCTGTCCTCTGGTCCGCAGGCGCGATGGGTCAATCACGCGCCCGGGAGCAGGTCAACCCGCCTTCCATTCCCGCCAGCCGGACAACAGGGGGAAATACAGCCCAAGGCTGGATTCGCCGGCCCCGAGGGCGAGCGCATAGCGCTCGAGCTGGCGCCGGTAGCGCTCGCGCTCCTGGTCGAGAAAGCCCGCGACGTCCGCGCCTTCATGGCCGCTCGTCTTGTAATCCACGACCCACCGAATTCCTTCCGCGTCGCGAATCAGGCGGTCGATTACGTAACTGCGTTCATGCGTACGAATGCGGTGCTCGTTGCTCGCCTGGGGGTGCGGTCCGAGAACCCAGCGACCTTTCTGGTCCGTGATCGAGTTTCGCAATGCTTCGAGTACCCGCTCGGTTGCTGCTTCAAGCTCGGCACCACTTACTCCTCGCGCGAAAAGCTGTCCTCGTATGGCCGAGCTGGTACCAGCAATCCGAGCCGGGTTCCATCCCTTCAATTCATCATCGGCGATGCGGCGCAGCCACGCATGAACGACGGTGCCCATGTGCCGCGCCGTCTCTCCCGCCCACGAGAACTCGACCTGCGCCTCCTCACGCCCGTCATTCAGCGACTTCCATTCCACCGCCACCGGCAACTGAGGCATCACAAAATCCGCCCGCAACCGGTGCAACGCCCCGGAAAGCGGCGATTCCTTCCCGTCCGATTCCGCCACTGCCACCGCTGGCAACTGCACCGAACTCCCCAATGCACGCCACGCAATGCCCAGCAAGCTTCTCCTCGAAGGCAATTTCATCACGCCGTCCTCGTCCACCTTCAGGCACGCCAGCAAATGCAGGCGTGACTCCGCTCGCGTCGCCGCGACATACAGCAAGCGCCCGGCCTCGATGTCCTCCGCCTCCTTGTCCAGGTCTCTGACATACCGATAAAGCGGTTCCTTTTTCCCGCCCGTCTCGTCGATCGGTGCGAGCAGCAGTTTGCCGCCGGGCAGACTCCTCCACGCAAACAGCGGCTTTCTTCCCGACCGCGGCGAGCGATCCAGCCCGGGCACAATCACGGTTTCGAACTCCAGGCCCTTCGCTTTGTGGATGGTCATGATCTCGACCGCATCTTCGCCGGCATTCACGTCGGGCAGCGCGTAGAGATCCTCAAGGCTAGCCGCAAGCGCGGAGAAATCGGTCAGTTCGCCCGCCTCTTCCAGGCACTCGAGCTCATCGAGGAAAATCTCGGCGTCTTCCAGATCTGTCGCGTCCTCGACGCAGGCCGGTCCGCCCAGGGCGAGCCACACGCCTTCGACGCGATCGCGCAGCGTGCCGCGAAGCCTGTCGGTGAGGGCGCAGGCGAGAACCTCGCGCAGGCGGGCCAGGCACGGCACCTCCTGCATCAGTTCCCAGATCGTGCGCTCGTTCCTGCCTTCGAAGAACTCGGAGAGTTCTCCGAGCGTGAGCCCACACCACGGCGCGCGCAGGATGGCGAGCCAGGCAACTCGGTCGGCGAGATGGGTCAGGGCGCGCGTGAGCGCATACAGGTCCTGCACGACCTGCTTCTCGCCCAGTTTCTCGATCTCCACTGCACGGAAGCGGATGCCAGCCCCCTTTAGCGCAGGGACGATGGCATCGAGGTGGCTGCGGTTGCGCACCAGGATCGCAGTCTTGCCTTGCGCGGCTTTCACCAGTTGGACGACGCGTCCCGCCTCGCCGTCCCGCCCGGCGAAAGTTTCAAGTGCCGGCTCGCCGTCCGCTGCGGCTTCGTGGAACGGCACCGAAGGCGAATAGGGCACCGCTCCGGAAGCCTCATCTTCGGCCGCGGGCAACACATCCGGAAACACCTGGTTCACCCACTCCACGATCTTCGCCTGCGAGCGGAAATTGGTGGAGAGCGTCAACGGTGTGAGCTCCACGCCCGGCAACCCCGCGCGTCGCGCGTGTAGGAACAGTCCCACTTGCGCATCGCGGAAGCGGTAGATGGATTGCATCGGATCGCCAACCACGAATACGGTGCGCCCGTCGCCCGCCTCCCAGCCGGCGGTCAGGCGTTCGAGCATTTCCCACTGCGAGTTGGAGGTGTCCTGGAACTCATCCACGAGCAGATGCCGCACGCGCGCATCCATGGAAAGCAGCATGTCGGTTGGTTCGTCCGGTGTGCCCAGCGCCTGCAATGCCCCATGCGCGATCTGGGTGAAATCCACCTCGCCCCGTTCGCCGAAAAGCGCGAACAGTTGTGCCAGGGCCGGATTGAGCAGCGCGAGGATTGCCTCCAGCGCCTCCCACTGCATGTCCGTGTACAGGGGCGGCGGCGCCGCACGCAGCGTGTCCAGGGACTCGCGTAAACCCGGAATGGCAATGAGTTCCGGTGGCGCGGGCGGACGTTTGCGCCATTCACCCTTTTGCGTCAGCACCTCGTTCGCCAGTTCCACAGACGCGGGCGGATAAAGCGCCTGTGCGTTGCGGATGAGCCGGTTCCTTTCCGCAGCGAGCGTCGCTTCCAGTTCCTTGCGATCCGGCGCATCGCCGGTCTTGCGCAGCCACTGGTCGCGCCGTTCGAGCATACCGGCGAGCAACTCGGTGGCATCGGCGACGTTATTGTCCAGGTGCGCGAGCAGCCGCGCCACTGGCGGGGTGAGGTCGGAGAGCGTGCGCGCCGCCGCTTCGCGGTAGAGCTCCGAAGCGTCATCGGCCACCGCGGGCTGCGCGCCGAATCTGGCGAGTACCGGCATTTGACGGGTCAGCGCGGCGCACAGCGCGTCGATGGTCTGGATGCGAAGCTGCGGCGCGAGCTCGGGGGAGAGCTTCTCGATGACGCGCTTGCGCATCTCGGCGGCGGCCTTCCTGGTGAAGGTGATAGCGACGATTTCCTCGGGTTTCTCCACCGTGTCGAGAAGATTGAGATAGCGCTGCACCAGCAGCTCGGTCTTCCCCGAACCCGCTGGCGCCTGCACGATGAACGAGCGCGTGACGTCAAGGGCGCGTTGGCGCTCTGAAAAATCCGGCACAATCCCGGCGTCCTTACTCATCATCGTCGCCGTCATCGCCCGACGCGAGCGCATTTACTTTTTCGTACACTCGGCACAATGGCTGCAGGTCGCAGTAGCGGCAAGTGGCGAGCAGTTTCTTCGGATCCACGCGCGCATCACCCGAAGCGAAGCCCGCACCCAGGGCTTCGATCTCTTTCTTCCACCCGTCAACCAGCGCGATCCAGTCCTTCGCCTGCTTCACTTCCGGAATCAGATCCTTGCGATCGGAAAAACCCATGTAGCGCATCTCGCCCGTCTTCAGCCTGGCGAAGGCGACGGCTGCGATGTCTTCTTTCGCATTTACCACATAGAACGGCAGTTGCGGATCATCCGGACGCTCGCCCGTCCATTGGTTCGGCGTCGGCGTTCCGGTCTTGTAGTCGATGAGCGCGTGGCCGCCGGCTTCGAGCTTGTCCATACGATCGATGCGGCCGTTGAGTTCGAGGCCGGCAACTGAGAGCTTGCGTTTGTCTTCCATTGCGACGACTTCGAAGGGGGCGCGCCCGCGCTCCACTTCGAGCCAATCGCGCGCCAGCTTCGCCAATCTCTTTCGTTCAAGAGCAGCGAAAGGTTCCTCGAGTTCTGCTTCGCGAACAGCAACTGCGGCTGCGCGCGCGATGGCGGGGCCGCAGTCACTCTGGAGTCCTTCGCTGCCTTTGACTTCGCTCCATAATTCCTTCATCAATGTGTGCAACAGCAATCCGCGAGCGCTCGCGTCCAGGCCGGCGACGGGTTCTTCCAATTTCTCGGCAGCCAGGCGATGGCGCGCAAAGGCTCGGAACGGGCAGGCGGACTGGTCCAGGAGAATTCGGGTTCCACCTCTCGGTGTTTTCGTGGCCAATGCGGGTGCCTGGCCGTCCTGCACGGTCTCGATCCTGCGAGTAGCAAAAATCAGGTCACGATAGCGCTCGGGTATCCCTGACTCCGGTTTTCTGATTGAAACGCCGGCAATCAAAGGAGAAGGGAGCAACACGCGGTCCGCTTCCATCGTCGGATGCGAAAAGACAACCTCGTCAGCCGCGGCCAACCACCCGTCGGTAATGCGCTTGCCACGCGCCAAAGTCGCTTCCGCGGAAGCTTCGGGAATTCCCGCCTTGCGCTGCAAAGCAGGAGGAATGAATGGATTGGGCGACGCGGCGAGCGGCCAGGCCTCGTCGGTGAGCCCGCTCACCCACAATGCGTCGAACTCGAGTCCCGCCGACTCGAGTACGCCCAGGACCTGGATGGGCGCGTCCGGCGTCTCGGGCTGGAACAGGGTGTCGACACAAAGGCGCCGCAGGCGGACGAGCGCCTGCGCGAAAGACATTGCTGACGCAACGCGCTCCAGTTTGGCTAACTCGGCGAGAGTCTCGTTGAATTTTGCCCGGGTCTGGAATTCGTCGGAATCCAGGCCGCGTTCGCCGGGAAAACCCATCACTTTAAGGAGCGCGGAGCAATGCCGCGCCCAATCGTGCGGCGAACGCTCACCGCCCGGATGCTCCCGTGCAAAAACGAACAGCATTTCGAGCCGCTGGCGCAGCACCGGCGCGCCGTCGATCAGCGCTACCAGCTTGCCGAGTGTGACACGGGCAGATGCTTGCTTGCGCAGCCCCGCATCGAGCTGCGCACGCTCCGCCATCTCGGTCTCAGCCCCGGCGAGGAACGGCGAGCGCACCAGCTTGCTCGCCTGCTCGAAGGGAATCTCGCCGGAAGCGAGTTCGAGCATGGAAAGCGCGGCATGCGTGAGCGGATAGTCAGCGAGCGGCGCACCGAGCGAGATGTTGAAAGGCAGTGCCTTGCGTTGCGCGCCGGGCAGGTTGTGCGCCGGGTCCATGATGCGCGCGAAGACCCGCCCCACTTCCTTGCGGCGCTGTGCCAATTCGGGAATCACGACGCCGATGCGCTTTGCTCCAGCTTCCAGCTTCGCACGCGCCCAGCTCGCCGCCGCTTCCAGTTCCTCGCGCGCGGAGGCGAATGCAGCGCGGTTCGCCTTCGACTTCCTTTCCTCCGGCACGCAACTGCGCACTTCGATGCCCTGCCTGGCGCAGGCATCCAGAAAGTCCTTCACCTGCGGCACTACGATGTCGAAGGCGTAAGCGACGAGTAGTTTCGGCCTCCTGAGCGCCGCCTCTTTCAGCAGAGGGGCGACGACGTCGGCAAGGCGCGCACCATCGATATGGCCTTCCTTGTCGCAACGCCTCGTGTAATTGCTGGCCCATTCCGCGAAAGCCTTGGCGTCTTCGTTTCCCGGGAAACCTCCCCCATTTCCCGTAGCGACGCCCGCAATGCGCCATTCGTGCGCGAGTCCCCAGGCTTTGCGGCAGTCGGCAGCCGCGCGCGGCACGGCAAGGAGCACCTCTCCCCACTCGCTCGCTCGAATCGCCGCCTGCCACAGTTCCTGTTCCTGCACGCCGGTGAGCAGCAGCGGAAGCCGCACGGCGATGTCGGAATACATCGCGTCTTCACAGAGGCGTTCGACGAAAGCGCCGAACGGAAGAATGTCCGCGGTTTCCCAGACGGTGAGGCCGGACGCGATTTGCAGTTCGTCGAATTCGCGCGCCAGGGTCTGCGCGAGTCGCCGGTTCGGCGTGACGACGGTAATGCCTTCGGAATGTCCCCTCGCGAGATGCGCGAAGAGTTCGCGCTTTTGCAATACCGGGAATTGGGCGCCAACAGTCATGGCGCCTAATTTAATGGAATACCGCCCCTCCCGTTACACACCGGGAGAAACAATTTTAGCGCTCGAGCAGGCCGACCTTGTCTTTCTTGTCCTTCCAGTCGTCGGCATCCGCGGGAGCATCCTTCTTCACCGTGATGGTCGGCCAGGCTTTCGACAGGTCCGCGTTCAGTTGCAGGAAGGCACGCTGGTTCTCCGGCACGTCATCCTCCGCGAAGATGGCTTCGACAGGACATTCGGCCACGCACAGGGTGCAATCAATGCATTCGTCCGGATCGATGACCAGCATGTTCGGGCCTTCGCGGAAACAGTCGACCGGACACACGTCCACGCAATCGGTGTACTTGCACTTGATACAGCTCTCGGTGACAACGTAGGTCATTCCTGATCCTCTTCAAACGGGGAAAAAGCGCCCTGAAACCCCCATATTCGCATCACATTGGGCACGCGCCCCCATGCGCCACGCGCCGCCGGACGCGGCACGACGCGACAATCCAGAGGCATATTCTAGCAAAAACTCCTGCCCGGACTATCGCCGCCAAGGCGATTTTTACGACTATGTCACGGAAATACAAGCGGAATTCGCATATCGCACATTTACAGTGCGGGCCCGCACACGCTTCCCTTACAAAATCTTTTTCGCTAGCATAGGTCTCACTCTTCAGATCGCAGTTCGTCCGGACCGCGACTTTCCTGCAATTCTTTATCACTGCCGAGGCCATCCATACATGAGCGAGCATATCCATCACGTTACCGACGACACTTTCGAACCCGAAGTTCTCCAATCACAGGTTCCCGTGCTGGTGGATTACTGGGCCGAATGGTGCGGCCCGTGCAAGATGATCGCGCCGATCCTTGACGAAGTGGCGTCGGAATATTCCGGCCGCCTGAAAATCGCCAAGCTCAACATCGACGAGAATCAGGGCACGCCACCGAAATACGGCATCCGCGGCATCCCTACGCTGATGCTCTTCAAGAACGGAAACATCGAGGCAACCAAAGTCGGCGCGGTTTCCAAATCGCAGTTGACGGCCTTTATTGACAGCAATATCTAAACTCGCTAGGCTTCATCCCGTACTGGTCGGAATACGCGCGAACTAGAACAGCGCCGCGACCGGTTACGGGCAGGTCCCTTCCCGTCTCACTTCTTCCCGATCCTTCCGATTTTCACCCTGCAAAGCCCCCTCTTTATGCATTTGTCCGACCTGAAAAACCTCCACGTAACGGAACTCGTGGAGATGGCGATCACCAACGAAATCGAGAACGCCAACCGGATGCGCAAGCAGGACCTGATCTTCGCGCTGCTGAAGAACCAGGCCAAGAAAGGCGAAAGCATCTTCGGTGAAGGGACCCTGGAGGTCCTGCCCGACGGATTCGGATTCCTCAGATCTCCCGACACTTCCTACCTCGCCGGACCCGACGACATTTACGTCAGCCCGTCGCAAATACGGCGATTCAACCTTCACACCGGCGATTCGATCGAGGGAGAGATCCGGACACCAAAGGATGGAGAGCGCTATTTCGCGCTCGTCAAAGTCGACAAGGTCAATGGCGAACCGCCCGAGAACTCCAAGCACAAGATCCTCTTTGAAAACCTGACTCCGCTGTTCCCCACCGAGCAGTTCGTCATGGAGCGGGATATCAAATCGGAAGAAAACCTGACCGGCCGCATCGTCGACATCATCGCCCCGATCGGCAAGGGACAACGCGGCCTGCTCGTGTCGAGCCCGAAGAGCGGCAAGACGGTCATGCTGCAGCACATAGCGCATTCCATCGCGGCAAATTTTCCCGATGTTTACCTGATCGTTTTGCTGATCGACGAGCGCCCCGAGGAAGTCACGGAAATGCAGCGCTCGGTCAAAGGCGAAGTGGTGTCCTCGACCTTCGACGAACCCGCCACCCGCCACGTACAAGTTGCCGAAATGGTGCTGGAAAAAGCCAAGCGCCTGGTCGAACACAAAAAGCACGTCGTCATCCTGCTCGATTCGATTACGCGCCTTGCGCGCGCTTACAACACCGTTGTGCCAGCCTCCGGCAAGGTGCTGACGGGCGGCGTGGATGCAAATGCGCTGCAGCGCCCCAAGCGTTTCTTCGGCGCGGCGCGCAACATCGAGGAGGGTGGATCGCTCACCATCATCGCCACCGCGCTGATCGACACCGGCTCGCGCATGGATGACGTGATCTACGAAGAATTTAAAGGCACCGGCAACATGGAAATCCATCTCGACCGCCGCATGGCCGAGAAACGAATCTATCCCTCGATCAACGTCAACCGCTCCGGCACGCGTCGCGAGGAATTGCTGATCGAGAAGGAAATCCTGCAGAAGATCTGGGTACTGCGCAAATTGCTTTATCCCATGGACGAATTGGAAGCGACCGAATTTCTGGTCGATAAGCTCCGTACTACAAAGAACAACGCCGACTTCTTCGACTCCATGCGTCGTGGGTGACGCAGGCATGGGATAAAGCGCGCCCTGCCCGCAAACGGCCGGCTGCGCCGGTAACGAGTCCGGGCGCGACCCCATGGACGAATCGGAAGCGACCGAATTTCTGGTCGATAAGCTCCGTACTACAAAGAACAACGCCGACTTGTTTTATTCCATGAGCGGCTAGTCGCCCGTGGAAACAGCCTATTGCGGACATCACGCAAAGGCTTGAATACAAGCCAGTAGACCCCAGATAGACACTACCTACTGGCGCGGAGCCACTGGTTTTTCGGGGTTGCCAATTCCCGCCGACCTGTGGATAATCCGCCCCCTTCGGAAGCGCAAATCCCGCTCCCACATGAAAGGAATCAAAATGAAGCCTGAAATTCATCCCGAATACGCCAACGTTGCGGTCACCTGCAGCTGCGGAAATACCTTCACTACGCGCTCCACGCTGGGCAAGCCGCTGCACGTGGAAGTCTGCTCCGCCTGCCATCCGTTCTATACCGGCAAGCAGAAGGTCATGGACACCGCAGGACGTGTGGAAAAATTCCGCCAGAAGTACAGCAAGAAGACCGACGTCAAGCCGGCCGCGACCTGAACCACCGGGACGCATTCAGGAAAAGGCAGCGAAAGCTGCCTTTTCGCATTTCCGGGGCGATGTTTTTGCGCAGGCGCGGTTTAGAATAGCCAAAATCAGGCCCGTCCCTTAGGCCTGTTCCCAGGAAGCCAGCGCCGGAACAGCATGACCGCCGGTTGTTTCGACCCCGGTCAATGCGTCCCAAATAAAAACATGCTTCGCCCTGCCCAACTTCTGCGTAGCGAGACGATCGCCGCGCATATCACCGAGAACCCGGTCACGCTGACCGTCCTGCTGTGCATAGCCTGGATCCTACCCGGGCTGATCGGGCACGATCCCTGGAAGCCGGACGAAGCGCACACGTTCGGCATCGTTTACCAGTTGCTCCGGGACGGCAACTGGGTCATCCCCACGCTGGCCGGCGAACCTTACCTCGATAAGCCGCCCCTGATTTACCTGACGGCCGCCCTGACCGGCCTGCTGTTTTCCCCGGTGTTGCCCCTGCACGATGGCGCGCGCCTTGCCGCGGGCCTCTATATGGCGCTCGCATTCCTGTTCATCGCGCTGACCGCGAAGGAATTATACGGAAGCAGCAAGGGTTGGGTCGCCGCGCTTATGCTGCTGGGCTGCGGAGGATTACTGCTTCGCGGTCACCAGTTGATCGCAGATACCGCGCTGTTGGCCGGTCTGGCAATCGGCTTGTACGCGCTCGCCCTGGCGGCGCGACGCCCGCTGATTGCCGGGTTGTGGCTTGGGACGGGCCTCGGGATCTGCTTTCTTGCGGAGGGCCTGGTCGAGCCGTTGATGCTGTTAATGCCGATGATTTTGCTGCCCATCGTGTCGCCGTACTGGCGCACCCGCCGGTACCTGCAGACCGTGGTCGTGGCATTGGTAGTCGCGGCGCCTTGGGCGCTGATCTGGCCGATGCTGCTCGAAACCCGATCGCCGCACCTGTTTGCCGAGTGGTTTTGGATCAGGAACGTCGAAAGGCTGAAAGGCATTTTCCTATTCACGCCGAACGAGAATTATTTTTACTATGCGAACGTGCTGCCGTGGTTCGCCTGGCCGGCATGGCCATTTGCCATCTGGGGACTTTGGGTCGAAGGCCGCGCAGGGTTGCAAAAGCCCGGGATCATCCTGCCCCTGGTCGCATTGATCGCAATCTTCGGGTTCCTCAGCATCATTGGCGAGGGACGGGACGTCTACGGCATGCCGCTGCTGCTGCCGATCTCGCTGCTCGCGGTGGTGTCCTTCGAAACCCTCAAGCGGGGCGCGGCCAACCTCTACTACTGGTTCGCGATCATCCTGTTCACGTTCTTCGCCATCGTCGGCTGGTTCTACTGGATGGCTATTGACCTCGGCGTGCCGACACAGCTGTGGAAACACATGATGGACATGCAGCCCGCCTATCAATCGGGTGGCCGAAGTATTGTCATCATTCTTGCTGCGTTGTTCACCTTCGCCTGGCTGGTGCTGCTGTTCAACGTCAAGCGCCGGCCGGACCGGCCCGTCATCACTTGGGCGGTTGGCATTACCATGCTGTGGGCGCTGGTCGCGCTGTTGCTCGTGCGGTACATCGATACGGGGAAGACCTATCGCACCGTCTTCGTGCAACTGGCACAGGCTGTACCGGAATCGCACGGGTGCATCTACAGCCAGGCACTTGGTGAGCCGCAGCGAGCGATGCTGCACTACTTCGGCAATATCCTGACTGTGCGTCTTGAAAAACCGGGCAAGCGCCCCGATTGCGATCTATTGATCATTCAGGACAAGGGGAAGTCACCCATTTATGTCGGCGGAAACTGGAAGCTGATCTGGGAAGGACGCCGGCCCGGTGACAAGGTGGAACGCTTCCGGCTCTACAGACAATCATGAACGATTCACTGCAACGATTCCTGCTCGAAAGCACGCCGGTGCGCGGAGAGATCGCGCACCTGGATGCGACCTGGCGCGCCGTCCTCGAACGGCGTACTTACCCGGCCCCGCTCGAGCGCCTGCTGGGCGAAATGATGGCGGCCGCCGCCCTGCTTTCGGCGACGCTCAAGTTCGAAGGTTCGCTGATCATGCAGATGCAAGGCAGCGGCCCGGTGCAATTGCTCGTCGTCGAGGCGACCAGCGAACAGACCCTGCGCGCCACAGCGAAGTGGGACGGCGAGCTTGAAAGCGGCAACGTGACGGAATTACTCGGAGCGGGCCGCTTCGTGATCTCGATCGTGCCCTCCAGCGGCAAGCAGGCCTATCAGGGCATCGTCAGCATCGAGGGCGAAAGCATTGCGCAGGTGCTGGAACACTACATGGCTAAATCCGAGCAACTGGAGACCCGCCTTTGGCTCGCCTCGGATTCGACCCAGGCGGCCGGCATGCTGTTGCAGAAACTGCCGGCGACGCCGAGCGAGGATACTGATGCATGGAACCGGGCGACCCGACTGGGCGAAACCATCAAGCCGGAAGAACTGCTCGCGCTGCCTGCGCCGGAAATCATCCGTCGCCTCTACCATCAGGAAGATGTGCGAGTTTTCGAGCCGCGCCCGGTGGCGTTCCGCTGCTCATGCTCGCACGAACGCGTAACCTCCATGCTGCGCATGCTTGGCCACGATGAAGTCCGCTCCATACTCCAAGAGCGCGGAAACGTCGAAGTCGATTGCGAATTCTGCGGCCGGCACTACGTCTTCGATCCGGTCGACGCGGAGCAGGTGTTCGCGGCGGACGTCATCCTGCCCGCGGAGAAGACGAGGCATTAAAAGCCGTGACGAACGTGACGGCGTGACTATCGTGACTGTCGTAAAAGACCATGCATTGGAAGCGACAGTCACGTAGTCACGATAGTCACGGCAGTCACGAGCCGGCAACGTCCCAGGATGACGAGCGCCCAATATTCTGATGAGCGATTCCGAAGCATCCCGTATACGCATCGACAAATGGCTCTGGGCTGCCCGTTTTTACAAAACGCGCAGCTTGGCGGCCGACGCAGTGGAAGGCGGCAAGGCGCAGGTCAACGGCGAGCGCGTGAAACCGGCGAAGGTGCTCAAGATCGGTGATACCCTCAATATCCGCAATGGACATTTTTCGTGGCAAGTGAGCGTGCTCGCGTTGAGCGAGCGGCGCGGTTCGGCTGCTGAAGCGGCAAAAATGTATTCCGAATCGGACCAGAGCAAGAATGAGCGCGAGGAGAAAATCGCCTTGCTCAAGATCGAACGGCAATCTAATCCATTTCCCGGTGGCCGCCCGACAAAGCGACAGCGCAGGCAAATCATCCGCTTTACTCGCGACACCGACTGAATCCTACCGAGCGAAACCCGGCGTTCCGCACGGCAACATTTTTCTCGACAAGACTTAAAACCCGGGCGTAAACTGCGCCCGCCTTTTCGCCACCGTGAGAGAATGCTCAAGACATTCGCCGACGGCGCTGCCGTGCCAGATGTTCCTGTTCCCGAGGGGATTCTCAGAAGGCCTCGCATCGCTGTGCATCCTGCGTTATTCAAAAACTAGAACCTGTATAGGAGAGAGAACATGAACAACGGACGTGAAGTCGTAGTTATTTCCGGCGTGCGCACGGCAATCGGCGATTTTGGCGGAGCGCTGAAGGATTTTGCGCCGACTGACCTGGGTGCACGCTGCGTGCGCGAAGCATTGGTGCGGGCCAAGGTGGCGCCGGAGGAAGTTGGCCATGTGGTATTCGGCAACGTGATCCATTCCGAAACCAAGGACATGTACCTGTCGCGGGTCTGTGCGATCAATGGCGGCATCCCGAAGGAAGTGCCAGCGATGACGCTGAACCGGCTCTGCGGCAGCGGATTGCAGGCCATCATCAGCGCCGCCCAGATCGTGGCGCTGGGCGATGCCGATGTCGCCGTTGCCGGCGGCGCGGAATCGATGAGCCGCGCCAACTACTGGATACCGGCTGCGCGCTGGGGCGCGAAAATGGGCGACCAGGTCGTGGTGGATTCGCTGACCGGCGCGCTGTCCGATCCATTCGATGCATTGCACATGGGGGTCACCGCGGAAAACGTCGCAGCGAAATACAGCCTGACGCGTGCGCAGCAGGACGAGTTCTCGGTCGAGAGCCACCGCCGCGCTGCAAACGCGATCCAGAGCGGCTACTTCAAGGGCCAGATCCTGCCGATCGAGATCAAGGACCGCAAAGGCACCAAGCTGTTCGACACGGACGAGCATGTGCGCGCCGACGCAACCGTGGAGAATCTTGGCAAACTCAAAACCGTATTCAAGAAAGATGGCACTGTGACCGCGGGCAATGCCTCCGGCATCAACGACGGCGCGGCCGCAGTCGTCCTGATGGAACGCAAGCTCGCTGAGAAAAAAGGTCTGAAGCCGATGGCGCGGCTGGTCGCTTACGGCCACGCCGGCGTCGACCCGACACTCATGGGTCTGGGCCCGATCCCGGCAGTCCAGAACGCCATGAAGAAGGCCGGCCTCAAAGTCTCCGACATGGATGTAATCGAATCGAATGAAGCCTTCGCCGCGCAAGCCTGCGCCGTCGCGAAGGATCTCGGCTTCGATCCGAAGAAGGTCAACCCGAACGGCGGCGCCGTCGCCCTCGGCCATCCGATCGGCGCCACAGGCTGCATCATCTCCATCAAGGCGCTCTATGAACTGGAGCGCATCAAGGGCAAGTACGCGCTTGTCACCATGTGCATCGGCGGGGGGCAAGGGATCGCTGCGATTTACGAGCGTATCTAAACCCCACCTTACCTCAGCCCTCTCCCTCCAGGCGGAGAGGGAGAAGAAAAAAGGCGGCGCAACGCACCGCCTTTTTATTTCCAGCTTTCTGCCTCACCCCTCGTCCCTTATGGCGAATCCCGGTTATGGTCGAAGACCGGTATCCCGCAGTATGGTTTTGTGGGAATCCAGCGAAGCCGGGCGCCCCTCATCCTGCGCGTCGGCGCAGCGCAAGCGTTCCAGCTCGTCCATGCACAGATGAATGAATGCGAGCGCCGCAACCACCGGTGCAATCAGGTTGAATGGCGGAATGAAGTAGCTCACGCCAGTGACGAGCCCGAGCACGAACAGCCGCCAGCGCGCAACTTCAAATATCCGCGCCATTTCCCCCGCGTCGGCATGATCCGACAGGGCGTCATAGCGGAACAGGCGCTGGTTCAGGTAGGCCGATAACAAAAGCGGCAGGCACACCGCCAGCGGACCGAGCAGCCAGAGCGGCAAGGTCACGATCCAGAGCAGCGTGAACAGGCAGATTGCAGCCGTGGCATTCCAGATGCTGCCGATCACCGTACCGCCGTGGCGCCGCGCGAGGTTCGGGTAGCTGCTTTTTGCCACATGACGGACCAGCACGGGCATGGCAAATATGGTTGCAATCAGCAGGGCGGTCAGGATCACGAACGGGGCCAACAGGGCAAGGACGACCGCCGCTGCCAACCACGCCGCCAGCCTGGACACCTCCCAGTTGGCCATCCAGGAAAAGCTGGCGTGATCCACCACAGCCGTCTGGATGCCGGATGTCCATACGTCCCAATAGGTCCAGCCGACTCCGATCCATATCGACAGCGCAACCACCATCGGCACCAGTAGGATTGCCAGAATGATGGGGTGCACAAGGGATCTTGCCGCCCCTGACATAGCCTTACTCACAGCGCCCATAGAGACCCTATCCACTTAGAAATAACGTTTTAACCCATTGAACATTAATAATTATTATCAAATCGCAATGATATTTTTATTGAGCCGAAGATTTTTGTTGACTTGGGCGCAAAGCCCTCTACAATGGCGGTGTTTATTGCATTGCAACAAATGTACTTTCCTTACAAATTTCCGCGCCTGCATGCCCCCTGTTAAATCGTTTTAGATGTTCCAAGGAGAGAATCTTGTACAACGTACCCGAGCAATTGTTGGTCACGAATAAGGAAAACCTCGAAACATTCGCCGAGTTCGCCGGGATTGCCGCCGCCGGTGCTGAAAAGCTGTTGGACGTACAAATGAAAATCGCCAAGGCCTTTTTCGCCGACACCGTGAAGCACGCCAAGACGGTTGTAGCCGCCAAGGACGTGCAGGAACTGACCGAAATTCAGACCTCATTTGCCCAGCCGTCCGCCGAAAAAGCCGCTGCTTATGGACGCAGCATCTATTCCGTCGTCGCTGAGACCCAGGCCGAGCTGAGCAAGTTCTTCGAAGTCCGCTTCGCCGATGTGAACAAGAACATGACGACCGCCCTGGACAAGGCACTGAAAAGCGCCCCCGCCGGTTCCGATGTCGCCGTCGCCGCCGTGAAGTCCGCGATGGCCGCTGCAAACCAGGCTTACGACGCATTCAGCAAGGCAACGAAGCAGGTGACGGAAGCAACCGAAGCAACGATGACCGCAGCAAGCGGCACGACCGCCAAGAAAAAGGCCGCCTAAGCGACCAGCGACAGATTCAATTCGAAGGCCCCCGGGATCGTCCGGGGGCCTTTTGTTTTTGCAACGTCACGTCCAGAATCCGATCTGACCCGGTTTCCGATCCTCGACCTCTCCCATGCGCCTGACCGACCGACCCACATGGAAAGCCTTGCTCGCCCATTGCCGCGAAATGGGCGAAACCCGCATCCTTGACCTGTTCGACCGCGATCCTGAGCGCCCGTCCGGGTTTTCGCTCGAGGCCTGCGGGATCCTGTTCGACTACTCCAAGAATCCGGTTTCAGCCGAAACCCGCCGCCTGCTGCTGGCCCTTGCGGAAGACGCCAGTATCCCGGCCCAGGTTGCGGCCATGTTCGAAGGCAAGCGCATCAACGTCACGGAAAAGCGCGCCGTCTTGCATACGGCCCTGCGCAATCGATCTAAGAAACCGATCACGGTGGACGGGCAGGATGTCATGCCGGGCGTTCGCGCTGTCCTCGGACGCATGCGCGGCATGGCGGAACGCGTCCGCGGCGGGATCGCGAAGGGCGTCACCGGCAAGGCTTTTACCGACATCGTCAATATCGGCATTGGCGGCTCCGATCTGGGCCCGCTGATGGTAACAACAGCCCTGCGTCCCTATGGCTCGCCTGGACTGCGCGCCCATTTCGTCTCCAATGTCGACGGTGCCCACCTCGCCGCCACGCTTGCGGTCGTGAATCCTGAAACGACGCTGTTCATCATTTCATCGAAAACCTTCACGACGCTAGAAACACTGACCAATGCGAAGTCTGCCCGCGAGTGGTTGCTCACTAAACTGGCTGCGGCCGGGCCCGCCGAGATCCTTGTAGAGCATCATTTCGCCGCCGTATCGACGAACCTCGAGGCCACCGCGGCGTTCGGCATCATCCCCGAGCGGGTATTCGGGTTCTGGGATTGGGTAGGGGGGCGCTATTCGCTCTGGTCGGCCATCGGCCTGCCGATTGCCCTCACGCTTGGCTTCGAACGTTTCGAGGAGCTGCTTGCCGGCGCCTTCGAGATGGACGAACACTTCCGTACCACCCCGCTGGAACGCAACCTGCCGGCCATGGCGGCCCTGATCGGTCTATGGCACATAGACTTTCTGGGTCATCGGACCCTTGCCATCTTGCCTTACGCGCAGGACTTGCTGTATCTGCCCGCCTTTCTGCAACAGCTCGACATGGAGAGCAACGGCAAACGCGTGGACCGCTCCGGAGCGGCAGCCGACTACCTTACCGGCCCGGTGATCTGGGGAGCGCCCGGAACCAACGGCCAGCACGCGTTCTTCCAGCATCTGCACCAGGGTACGCAGGTCACGCCGGCGGATTTCATCGTGGCGGCAAACGCGGTCGACACCCTGCCCGGACACAACGACATGCTGCTCGCCAATTGCATCGCACAGACCGAAGCGCTGTTGCGCGGCAAGAGCGCCGACGAAGTGCGCGCCGAACTGAAGGCGCGCGGCATGCAAGGCGAGGAGCTGGAGCGCCTGACGCCACATCGCGTGTTCCCCGGAAACCGTCCGAGCAACACCCTGGTCCTGCAACGGCTGGACCCGCGCTCACTCGGCGCGCTGATCGCGTTCTACGAGCACAAGGTCTTCGTGCAAGGCGCGATCTGGAACATCAACTCATTCGACCAGTGGGGCGTGGAACTCGGCAAGCAGCTGGCGGGAGGCGTGCTGGCGGACTTGGAGTCCGGCAAACCGGCGGCGGGACATGATCCGTCGACGCGAAGGTTGATCGAATATGTGCTGAAGAGCCGTAACGACGTGACAACGTGACGAGGTGCTAGCAAGTGCGCCCCCGCCGCGCTCCTGTTTCCAGGCGACGAAATCTGGCAATTGTTCCTGGCTCTTACCCCATCACGATCGTCACGTCGTCACGACCGTCACGGCTTTTCAAGGTTGAGGAACTTTTCCTTGTAGTACTTCAACTCCTCGATCGACTCGTGGATGTCGGCAAGCGCTTCGTGCTTGCCGTGCTTGGCGAAGCCGGCCATGATCCCCGGCTTCCAGCGCTTGGCCAGTTCCTTGAGCGTTGAAACATCGAGGTTGCGGTAGTGGAAGAAGGCCTCGAGTTTGGGCATGTGATTGGCGAGGAAGCGGCGGTCCTGGCAGATTGAATTGCCACACATCGGCGACCCGCTTGCGGGTGAATACTGCGCAAGGAAGGCGATCAGTTCGGCCTCCACTTCGGCCTCGTTCTGCGTGGACGCTTTCGACCGGTCGATCAGGCCGGATTTCTTGTGTGTGGATTTGTTCCACGAATCCATGCGTTCGAACACATCATCGGGCTGATGGACCACCTTGACCGGACCTTCCGCGACAACATTCAGTTGCGAATCGGTGATGACGATCGCCACTTCGAGGACACGGTCATCGTCCGGGCTGAGCCCGCTCATTTCCATGTCGATCCAGATCAGATTGTTGGGATCCTGTGCCATAATCCTCTGTGGTTTTTCGGAATTTTACCGGCGTCATTCTGTCACAGACACTAACCTACATCCATGAACGTTTTCGCCATTCTTTTCCTCGCCGCGCTGATCACCGCTACAGGTTTGCGCCTGTGGCTGGCTTCACGCCATGTACGCCACATCCAGGCAAATCGCGGCGCCGTTCCCGCAGCATTCTCCAATGATATCGGACTCGACGCGCACCAGAAGGCGGCGGACTACAGCAGCGCAAAGACGCGCCTCAACATGAAGGCGCTGGTGTTCGACGCGGCCGTTCTGCTGGTCCTGACATTCGGCGGCGGCCTGCAGGGCATCGACAATCTCGCGGCCTCCGTTTTTTCCTCCGGAATCCTGCACGGCGTCGCGTTTGTCGCGATCCTGACCGTGATCCTTTCCGTCATCGAACTTCCCTTCGACCTGTATCGGACTTTCGGCATCGAGAGCCGCTTCGGCTTCAACAAGATGACCGTGGGCATGTTCTTCGGCGATCTTGCGAAGCAGGCGGCAGTCGGCACTGCGCTTGGCCTGCCCATCCTGTTCGCCGTGCTCTGGTTGATGGCGGGCATGGGCGAGTTGTGGTGGCTGTATGTCTGGCTGGTGGCGATTGCCTTCATGCTGTTCGTGCAGTTCATCGCGCCGGGCGTCATCGCGCCGCTGTTCAACAAGTTCGCGCCAATGCAGGACGGCGAGATGAAAACGCGCATCGAAAACCTGATCACGCGTTGCGGCTTCACTTCCAGCGGCCTGTTCGTGATGGACGGCTCGAAGCGCAGCAGCCATGGAAATGCCTATTTCACCGGTTTCGGCAAATCCAAGCGCATCGTTTTCTTCGACACGCTGCTGTCGCGCCTGGAAATAGCAGAAATCGAAGCGGTGCTGGCGCACGAGCTCGGCCATTTCCGCATGCGCCATGTGATCAAACGCATGGCGCTCATGGCGGTTTTCTCGCTGATTTTCTTCTTCCTGCTGGGCCTGCTGAAGAACCAGGAATGGTTCTACCAGGGACTCAACGTCGCCTTCCCCGCCACCGATGCCATGGCCCTGACCCTGTTCTTTCTGGTCATGCCAGTATTCACTTTCCTGCTGCAGCCTCTGCTCGCGATGTATTCGCGCAAACACGAATTCGAGGCGGACCAGTACGCCGCGAAGTTCGCGCCCGCGCGCGATCTCGTTCACGCGCTCGTCAAACTGTACAAAGACAACGCGTCCACGCTCACACCGGACCCGCTGCATTCCGCGTTCTACGACTCCCACCCGCCCGCCTCGATCCGCATCGCCCGCCTCGAGCAAATGGCAGTGAGGCCGTGATTGGTAATTGGTGACTGGTAAAAAGCGATGAGCGAGATATCGGAAGGGCTGGTCAGGAAGAAATGCAAGCCGTGCGAAGGCGGTGTGGCGCCGATGACGGAAACGCAGATCGGCCACATGCTCAAAGGCCTGTCCGGCTGGGAATACAAGAACGGTCTGGTGCAGAAGACGTACAAGTTCAAGAACTACCACGAGACCATGGCATTCGTGAATGCCAGCGCGTGGATTTCACATCGCGAAGACCATCATCCGGATATCGCGGTCGGATACAGCCAGGCTACGATTGCTTACATGACGCACGCCATCAAAGGAATCAGTGAAAACGACTTTATTTGCGCCGCCAAAATTGACGCGCTTTTCGATCTCTAGATTTTCACTCCTTCTCCGCAAATCCTGGCGGGCAACCTTCCGAGCACTCCCGCAATCCCCTTGAAATTTTTCAATCGCCTTTCCTCTGCGCACCCTCAAGGGGGTATTGTGACGAATCCTCCGCGTCCTCTGCGGTTAGCGTTGTGTTTACCTGAACGTTGAGCGCGAAGCCCGCCCTCCATCACGGCATCGTCGTCGGCACATTCGGCCGGCAATACCTGGTCGAACTCCCAGGCTCTGAGGTCCTCACCTGTTTTCCGCGTGGCAAGCGCAGCACGCTGGCGTGCGGGGATCGAGTCGAAATCGCGCGCACGGCGCAAGGACAAGGCGTGGTCGAAGCGATCGATCCACGCTCCGCACTGCTTTACCGCTCCGACCAGTTCCGCCAAAAACTGATTGCCGCCAATGTCACGCAAATCGTCATCGTGCTGGCCGTCGTGCCGAGTTTCTACGAAGAACTGCTGAATCGCTGCATTGCCGCTGCGGAGAATCAGCGCCTCTCCCTGGTCATCGTGTTGAACAAGTTCGACCTGGCGGGAGAAAGCGCCGCGGCCATGGGCCGCCTGGCGCTTTACTCCGGCCTTGGCTACCGCGTGATTCCATTGTCGGCCAAGCAGGACATCGCGCCGTTGCGACCGGCGCTCGACGGACAGGTCAGCGTCCTGATCGGCCAGTCCGGCATGGGGAAATCGACGATCATCAATGCGCTGATACCCGGCGCCAATGCCACGACGGCGGAGATTTCTGCGGCGCTCGATTCAGGCCGGCATACGACGACACATGCGCGGCTCTATCACCTCGACGCGAGGTCCGATCTGATCGATTCGCCGGGCATGCAGGAGTTTGGCCTGCATCACCTCACGCAACAGGAAATCGCCGAGACCTTCATCGAATTCCGCGCGCTGCTGGGCCATTGCCGTTTTCACAACTGCCGCCATCTGGTGGAACCCGGCTGCGCGATCGCGCAGGCGCAGACGGAGGGAACGGTCGATGCGCGTCGGCTCGACGCCTACCGCAAGCTCGTCAGGGAAATCGATTCCGGCAAGAAGTTCTAGTCAACGTCGTTACTGAACGGACGGGGCATTCTCACCGCAAAGTCGCAAAGGAACGCGAAGAAGACGAAAGGATCCGGTATGAGAATTTCTGGATAGTCGGCACCTGATAAATCCACCAGGTCCGCCCGGACCATTCATGGACTTGGCTTTTAGCTACCGATATTCCTACGCCTTCGCGTTTCTTTGCGCCTTTGCGGTGAAAATTGTCCTGGATGACGCCGCTCGCCCCTCCGCGGCGCTACGCCCCCACCCAGCGCGCGACGGTCAGCAGCGCGAGGATGAACATCCAGATGACCAGCGCGCGCCAGATCATTCCGATCGCGCTCGTCATGGTGTTCACATCGGCCTCATCGCCAAGTCCCAGCTCGGGACGGAAGCTGACGGTGCCGTTATGATGCAGCGTTTCGCCAAGGCGTACGCCCAGCGCGCCCGCGCCGCTCGCCAGCACCACGCCCTGCTCCGGATCCAGCCACGTCGGCGCCTGCGATCGCCAGCAGTACACCGCGTCCTCGAAATCGCCAGCAATGGCGAAACTCATCGCGGTGAGCCGCACCGGGATCCAGTCGATGTAGTGAAATACCTTTTGCGCGAATTTACCGAAATCGCCGTAATCCTCCAGCGAACGCGCACCCCATTTCTGCTCGAGGATGCCGGCCAGTCGATAGAGCACCGCACCGCTCGGGCCGGGCAGGATCAGGAACCAGAAGATGACCCCGAACACATGGCGATGCGAATTGATCAGCCCTTCCTCGATGGCGACCTTGGCGATCTCCGTGCCGTTGTATTCTGCGGCCGGCTCGCCGCGAAATTCGGTCAGCAGCACGCGCGCGCGGTCGACATCGCCGGTACGCAGCGCTTCGATGATCTCGGTGAAAGCATGGCTGAACTGGCGGAATCCCATCGTCAGATACAGCACCGCGACGTTCCAGATCCAGGCCGCGGCAAAGCTGATGTCGAGCAGGAAATAGTGAATCGCCCCCGATATCAGGACCCAGGGCAACACGGCCAGCAGCCAGGCGACCATGCCCTGATCCTGCTCGCCCGCATTGAAATGATTGCCCAGCGAGTTGACGTAGCGCAGATAACCGCGATGGGCTGCATTGCGCGGGGTAAGCGGCCGGGCCTGCTCGATCAAGAGCGTAAATAGAATGGCAAGAAAGGACATCGCGTTATCAGGTCAAACGTTCCAGCCCGCATCTTACCGGATCGCGGCGTCGCGGCTTGAAACGGCGCCCGATGCGACGGCCTGAGCCTGCCCGGCACTAACTTGGCGCGGCGGCGCGGGATCGGAGCGCCATTTGTGTGCGAGTAGCCGGATCACCTGTCCCCGGCTTCCGATGCAAGTCCATCAACCGGCAACAATTTTTGCCGCGCGGCCGGATTGGCGCCCCAATTGCTTTGATAGCCTCCAGACGGAGTATGGTCTTGCTGCCCGAAGCAGCATGATCCGGTAGGGACACTAGGGTTCCGGCCTGAAAAGGTGACTGGTCCGAGAGTGGCCCGGCCTCATGACGAGGCTCCACGGAGGGATAAAAGCCCGGGAGAGCAAGATTGCTCTCCACCGCTTTTTTACCCCGACTAAGGAGTTCAACATGCAAGGCCTGCTCAATGTAGTCACGCGTCGCTTCACCCAATCCCTCGTCCCCATCCTGCTTCTCGCCGGGAGCGGCGCCTTCGCCGCCGGGTCCACAAAAATCGGCACGGTGATCTGGATCGGCTACGAGCCTTACTACGTCGCCTACGCGCTCGACCTGCACAAGAAATCCGGCATCAAGGTCGCGCTGCAGGTGTTCAGCGATCCCGCCTTGATTCCGCCCGCCATCGAAGGCGGCTCGGTCGACGGCGGCATGCTGACCTACGACCAGGTCATCGGCACGGCGCTCGAAGGCGGCAAGAAATTTCATGTAGTGTATTCGTCCAAGGACGCCCCCGGCCTGATCACCGACGTGATGGTGTTCAAGAAGGAAGTCATCAAGGCCAAACCCGAACTCGTCAAAGCTTTGATCCAGGGCTATATCGATGGGCTCGACTACATGAAGAAGAATCCGGAAAAGGCCGCCGAAATCATCGGCAAGGCAATCGGCGTGTCGGCTGCCGAAGTGAAGGATCAACTTTCCGGCGTGTACAACATGATGCCAGGCGTGCCATTCCTGCACGTCGCGTCGGTGAACCGTCCGAGATCGCTGTTCCGGGCTTCCGACCTGGCGAGTTTCTATTACGGCCAGGCACTGAGCCCGAATGGCGGGGCATGGATGGGATGAGAAAGGCCGTTACTGTCGTGACTATCGTAAGGATCCGTTCGTTCCCCTGTAGCCGGGACGCAGCAATTACGGTAGTCAGGCATTCGCATTCATGACCCGCCACGGCAGTCACGGCAGTCACGATAGTCACGTAGTCACGTCGTCACGGTCCTCTGACCGTTCCCGCCTGGCTGTCGCCGCGCTGCTCGTGGCGGGCCTGCTCTGGGGGCTGACCTGGATACCGCTGAAGTACTTCGGCCGACAGGGGCTGACCGGGATTACGCTCACGATGATGAGCTACGGCCTGGTGGGCTTGCTCGTGTTGCCCTGGATCATCTATCGCCGCAAAATCTGGTGGGCGCAATGGCGACTGGTGCTGATGATCGCACTCGCCGGCGGGTTGGCCAACGTCTGCTTCCTGTCAGCCATCGTACACGGCGAGGTGGTGAGGGTCATGCTGCTGTTTTACCTGGCCCCGGTGTGGGGAGTGATTGGCGGACACCTTTTCTTCGGCGAGCCGTTCACCCGCCTGCGCGTTTTTGGCGTGGCCACCGCCGTCGGTGGCGCCGTGCTATTGCTCGGGGGACCGGCTGTGATAACGGCGCCGCCCGGCATCGTCGATCTCTTTGCGCTTGCCTCGGGAATGTTATATGCCGCGCAAAACCTGTTCACGCGCGCCGCGGACCGCACGCCGCTCGACGCCAAGTCGCTGGTGGTGTTCGTCGGCTGTGGATTGATGTCGAGCCTGATCCTGCTCGGCACCGGAGAGTCGATTCCCCACGTTTCACCTATCCTATTCGGTCAGTTGCTCGCGTTCGCCGGCATTTGGATGCTCACGGCCATGGTGGTCACGGCCTGGGGCGTGTCGCACATGGAAGCCGGCCGCGCGGCCATCCTGCTGGTATTCGAACTGGTCGCCGCCGTGGTCTCGGCGATGTGGATCGCCGGTGAGCGACTCGATGGCATGGCATGGATCGGCGCAGCGATGATCGTCACCGCGGCGCTGCTGGAAACACGACCCACCCCCCTCACCCCAACCCTCTCCCCCCGCGAGCGGGTGGAGAGGGAGCGGTAAACCGGGCGCCCGTTGGTCGCGCTCTTGCATTACAACTCCTTCTCCGCTCAGGGGAGAAGGCTGGGATGAGGTGGGCGTCCTAAAAGGGTACTCCGACTTGCTACGCGCGTAGGGTATCCGCGGTGAGAGCTATATTTTTATAGAAGGAAATACAGATGAATGAAACGCTGATGA
>JANXVW010000105.1 GCA_025351455.1 Betaproteobacteria bacterium
ATCGGGCACCCACACGGTCGTACCGGAATAGTTCGGTTCGATTTTCACCGCAGTATGCACGCGCGAAGTCGTCGCCCCGCCGATCAGCAAAGGCACATGGAAACCCTGGCGCTCCATCTCCTTCGCCACGTGCGCCATCTCCTCGAGCGACGGCGTAATCAGGCCGGACAGGCCGATGATGTCGGCGTTTTCCTCGCGCGCGGTCCTGAGGATTTTTTCCGCGGAGACCATGACACCGAGATTCACCACGTCGAAATTGTTGCACTGGAGCACGACGGACACGATGTTCTTGCCGATGTCGTGCACGTCGCCCTTGACTGTCGCGATGACGATCTTGCCCTTGCTCTGGCCGGCGGTGCCGGTGCGCAATTTCTCCGCTTCGATGTACGGAATCAGGTGCGCGACCGCCTCTTTCATGACCCGCGCGGATTTCACGACCTGCGGCAGGAACATCTTGCCCGCGCCGAACAGGTCGCCGACGACGTTCATGCCTTGCATGAGCGGGCCTTCGATGACCTGGATCGGATAGGGGAACTGCTGGCGCGCCTCCTCGGTGTCCTCGACGATGTAAGTGGTGATGCCCCTGACCAGCGCATGCGTTATTCGCTCGACGATGCTACCTTTGCGCCAGGTCAGGTCTTCCACCGCAACTCTGGCCTCCCCCTTGAAACTCTCCGCGAATTCGACCATGCGCTCGGTCGCGTCCGCCCGGCGGTTGAACAGGACATCCTCGACTCTTTCCAGAAGGTCCTTCGGGATATCCGCGTACACGCCCAGCTGCCCGGCGTTGACGATGCCCATGGTCATGCCGGCCTTGATGGCATGAAACAGGAATGCGGTATGGATCGCCTCGCGGATCGGATCGTTGCCGCGAAACGAGAAGGAGATATTGGAGACGCCGCCGCTTATGCTGACGTGCGGCAACGCCTTCTTGATGGCGCGCGTGGCCTCGATGTAGTCGATGGCGTAATTGCTGTGCTCTTCGATGCCGGTCGCAATCGCAAAGATGTTCGGATCGAAAATGACGTCTTCGGGCGGAAAACCGGCTTCCTTTGTCAGCAGCTCGTAGGCGCGCGCGCAGATCTCGATGCGACGGGCGAGCGTGTCGGCCTGGCCTTTTTCGTCGAAGGCCATGACAACCGCGGCCGCGCCATAGCGGCGCACCAGACGCGCCTGGCGCAGGAACTCCGCTTCGCCTTCCTTCATGCTGATCGAGTTCACCACGCACTTGCCCTGCACGCACTTTAGCCCGGCCTCGATGACCTCCCACTTCGACGAATCGATCATCAGCGGCACGCGCGAGATGTCCGGCTCGGAGCCGATGAGGTTCAGGAAGGTCGTCATCGCCTTCTTCGAATCCAGCATCGCCTCGTCCATGTTGACGTCGATGATCTGCGCGCCGCTTTCGACCTGGCTGCGCGCCACGGCAAGCGCATCGGTGTAATTGCCGGCCAGGATAAGGCGCGCAAAAGCCTTGGAGCCGGTAACGTTCGTGCGCTCGCCGACATTCACGAACAACGAATCTTCGCCGATGTTGAGCGGCTCCAGCCCGGACAGGCGCAGCTTCTTCTCGACCACCGGAACCGGGCGCGGCGCGATTCCCTTCAATGCCTCGACCACCGCCTTGATGTGAGCCGGAGTGGTGCCGCAGCAACCGCCCGCAATGTTCAGGAAACCGGCTTCCGCGAATTCCTTCAGGAAAGAGGCGGTGTATTCCGGCGACTCGTCGTATTCGCCGAACGCGTTCGGCAATCCGGCATTCGGGTGCAGGCTGGTGTGGACGTCGGCGACTTTCGACAGTTCCTCGATGTAGGGGCGCAGGTCCTTGGCGCCGAGCGCGCAGTTCAGCCCCACGGAAAAGGGGCGCGCGTGCGAGATCGAATTCCAGAATGCTTCCGTGGTCTGGCCGGACAAGGTACGGCCGCTGGCGTCGGTGATCGTACCGGACACCATGACCGGAACATGCAGCCCGTGCCGCCCCAGATAATCGTCGATGGCGAACAGCGCCGCCTTGCAATTGAGTGTGTCGAACACGGTTTCGACCATCAGCAGGTCGACCCCGCCATCCACCAGGCCGCGCACGCACTCCACGTAACAGGCCACAAGTTCGTCGAACGAAACATTGCGGAAGCCGGGATCGTTGACATCCGGCGAAATCGAAGCGGTGCGGCTGGTGGGCCCGAGCACGCCGGCGACGAAGCGCGGCTGCCCCGGCGTGCGCGCGGAAAATTCTTTCGTCGCGGAGCGCGCAAGGCGGGCCCCGGCGACATTGAGCTCGTACACCAGCTCCGTCATCCCGTAGTCGGCCATTGACACCGCGTTCGAGTTGAAGGTGTTGGTCTCGACGATGTCGGCGCCGGCCTCCAGGTAAGCCGCATGGATGC
>JANXVW010000143.1 GCA_025351455.1 Betaproteobacteria bacterium
CGCAGTTGCGACAAGTCCATTGTTCCGGAGCGATCCACCAGCGCGTACTCGTAGATCCAACCCACGCCGGTGGCATCGGGTCCCAACGCGGTTTTGGCTTGCGGCGGCAGACGCGCCTGCACCTGGTTCAGGTACTCGAGCACGCGCGACCGTGCCCAGTACGGATCGGTGCCGTCCTCGAACAGGATGTAGACGAAAGAATCGCCGAAGAATGAATACCCGCGAACCGTCTTCGCTCCCGGTACCGAGAGCATGGTCGTGGTGAGCGGATAGGTGATCTGATTCTCGACGATCTGCGGTGCCTGGCCCGGATAAGTGGTGCGGATGATGACTTGCACGTCCGAGAGATCGGGGATCGCGTCGAGCGGTGTGCGCGACAATGCCCAGACGCCCCAGGCCGCGAGCATCAGCGTGGCGAGCAGCACCAGGAAGCGGTTGGCAATCGACCAGCGGATCAGTTTGGCGATCATTTCTTCGGCGCCTTCATATCGTCCGCTCCGCCTTTTTTCGCATCAGATTGCATGGGACCGGCGGGCGCGGGCGCTGTCGGGGAGATCCGGACAATCTCGAACAGGCCGCCTCCGGTTTCACGAATTTCAAACGTGACCATATCGCCAATCGCAATATTCCCGGGAAGTCCCTGCGCGGGCAGGTTGAAGCCCATCGTCATCGGCCCCCATTGCAGCGAAGGAATCGGACCGTGCGAGAGGGTGATTTGGTCCTTGCCGATGCTCTCAACCTTGCCTTCGCCACGATGCGTTGGCGCGTCAGCCATCGCTTCCTTCGACGCCGGCAGTTCGGCCATGCGCGTTGTCGTGCCCTTGAGGCTTGCTTCGGAATCGATCAGGAACTGGCCGGAGACGACCACTTTCTGGCCCGCTTTGAGCCCCTTGCGGATTTCGGTTTGTCCGTTTGTTTCGACTCCCACCTCTACATCGACGGGGACAAACCGGCCTTCGCCTTCTGCCACCATCACGACAATGCGCTTGCCGGTCTGGATTACCGCTTCCGTAGGCACCAGCAGCGTTTCCTTTTTCGCTGCCGGTGCAAAGTTGATCGTGGCAAACATTCCGGGAACCAATTGGCCGCTGGCATTGGCGACCTCGATGCGAACCTTGAGCGTGCGGGTCGCCATCACGACTTCCGGCAGAATGGCATTCACCCGACCCTTGAACGTTGTCCCGGGCAGCGCGGGGGTGCGTGCCTCCACCCTGTTGCCCGGACGCACCTGTGCGGCGATATTTTCAGGAACCTCGGCATTGATCCAGACCGTGTTCAATCCGTTGATGCGAAACAGCGTCGCGCCCGCCATGATCGTCATGCCTTCGCGCGCACCGAGTTCGGTGACGACACCACTGATCGGGGCATTGACCGTCAGGCGCGCATGGACGGTGCCGGTGGATTCGACCAGGCGAATCTGCTCCTCCGCCATGCCAGCCAGGCGCATGCGTTGCCGCGCCCCTTCCTGCAAACTTTCCATCATGTCACCCAGGCCGGTTGCGGCGACACGTTTTGCAGAGAGATACTCTTCCTGTGCCGCGACCCAGTCGGGGACATAGAGTTCGGCGAGGGCCTGTCCTTTGCGCACCGGGTCGAGGGGCGCGCGCACGTAGAGTTTTTCCAGGAAGCCGTTGCTGCGCGCTTGCACCACCGCCACGTCGCGCTCGTTGTAGGCGACGCTGCCCACCGCCTCGACCACTTGTGTGAGCTTGCCGAGTGTTACTTCTGCAGTGCGCACGCCCAGATTTTGCTGTACCCGCGGACTGATCCTGACCGTGCCCTCGTCGGCTTCGCCGTCGGCGTAGACAGGTACCAATTGCATGTCCATGAAGGGCGACTTGCCGGGCTTGTCGAACTTCTGCTGCGGCACCATCGGATCGTGCCAGTAGAGCACCTTCTTGTCCGTGGCCGTGTCGGTGGCGCTCGGTTGCGGGTGATCACCGACGGCCGCCGTGCCGGCCGAAACCGGATCTGGCATCTTCATGCCGTGGGACATGCCGGCCCGATACACGCCATAACCGAGTACACCGAGCAAACCTGCGGCGGCCAAAGCGAGGAAGAGCGTCCTGGTCTTCATTTCGAATTCCCGTTCGGCAAGGCAGCGGAAGGAGGGTTTGTATGGCGCAGATCGGTCTCCTCGGGGAAAAGGTAATTGAGTTGCGCCCAGAGGCGCGCGGTTTCCATTTCGAGTTGCAGGGACTGGAGGCGCAAATCGATTTCACTTCGCCTTGCCAACAGCAACTCGGTCAGGTTCGATTTTCCTCCACGATAGGCGGCAAGCGCCGCGCGGGTGCGTTCGCCTGAAAGCGGAATGAGCTCATTCTGGTAGCGAGCCACGCGTTCGCGACCGTTCTCCCATTCCTTGACCATCGAACGCACTTCGGCGACGTGGGCGCGCAGCATGTCATCGCGCTGCGCCCTCACCTGTTCGATCATCGCCAGCCGCGACCCCAGTTCGCGGTCCTGGCGTTTTTTCTGATCCCACTGCAACGGGACGGACACGCCGATCGACACCATGTTCGAGTAGGAAGACCCGCGCTGGCTGTAACTCAGTTCAACGCTCCAGTCTGCCTTCTTGTTCGCCTGGGCGATCCTGGCTTCCGTGGACGCTACATCGATCTGGCGCGAGAGGATGGCAATTTGCGGGTGATGGCCGAGCTCCTGGTCGAGCGCGCCCGTGTCCAGGCGGACGGAGTCGATGGCGGGCTTGCCGTCCAGCGGCGCTTCAGCCCCCTCGCCGATCCAACGCGCCAGACCGATCTTCGTGGTAGCGATGCGGCGATTGAATTCGCTTGTCCGGTCGTCGAGTCCGGCCAGAACGCCGTGGGCCGCGAATACATCAGCCTGGCTGCCCCGACCTGCGCGGTAGGCGCTTTCGGCGGCGAGGATCTCGAGCTTGACCTCTTTGCTTTGTTCGACAATTACGGATGCCATTGCTTCGGCGTAGTAGCGGTCGAGCCAGGCAAGCGCCGCGTCGCGCTGCGTGAATGCAATGAGGGCAGTTTTTTCCGCCAGGGATTTTTGCGCCTCCTGCTCGAAGCGCTCCGCTCGCAACTGGCGCTTGTCCGAACGCGTGAACTCCTGCATCACGCCAATGCGGCGCATGGTCATGAAATCGCGTCCAATGCTGAATTGATCGGGACCGTCGATCGGGAGGTTGTCGATCCCGAGCCTGAGCACAGGATCGGGCAATTGCCCGGCGGCGACCGCCATCTCTCGCGAGGCAGTCACGGCCGCATCCTGCGCGGGTATCTGTAGCGAGTGCTCGATGGCGCGACGTTGCGCCTCGGCAAGCGTGAGTGGCGCTTGCGCGCCGGAAACAAGACCGCAGAACCCGAGTGCGCCCGCCAGAAAAATAAGGAATTTCATGATGCCTCCGCAAAGAAAACACGAACGGCCGCTTACGCGGCAGACTCACTGCTTGCGAAGGCTAAAGCTGAAAACTACAGAAGCGGATCGATCGAGGAGGGTCAGGCGAATGCGAGAGCGGCATCAATGCAGCCGCGGGAAGCACAGTGCATTCGGGTGCAGAAGGAATGGTGAGCGCCGTGATTGTCGGCAACATCGCGACGGCCACCTGAACTTGCGCGCTGCTCTGATCCCCGGCCGTACAATGCAGCAGACAGGCGTTCTGGTTGAGGGTCTTGCCGCAATGACCGCCGTGATCGCCTTGCGTAAAAGCCATGTTTACCGACGGCGCGATGGCGACGCACGCCTGTGCCACGCCGATCGCCTGGGCAAAAAGCATCCCGGCCACGAGCAGGCGGCAGATTGAACGACGAATTCGGGGACGGCCAAATATCACGAAACGCTCACTTCAAACGGACAGGTTGAGCCATTGTAGAGGAAGCATCGCAGGTCTGTCGAACCCCGGCAGATTGGCTGAGAATATGTCCATCAGGGTATTGCGGATTCAGCCAGGCACGTACACCCAATGAGCATCGAGCTTGTCTCGACCTTTCCAACGCTCCGGCATTTCGACTTCTCAATGGGCCGTCCTGCTCATGGGCGATCTCTGGAGAGATATTAAACGCCACGACAATAAATTCACGATGAACAGAGTGGGTACTTTGCGGTAGCCTGCAGAATCTCACCGGTATCCGATCGCTCCACGAAAATCGCAACGCCCATACGCTGCGCATTCCAATCGGAATGAAGCTTCATCCGATGCTCCAGTGGCGTGTGATTTCCCGCGCCGAGCGAGAATGGACCGGCCAGCTCCCGTACAACGTAGTCGTGATCAAGACGCGAGCCGGCGTTCTCGCCCGCCGTAACACGGCTGGACAAGGCGTTTTCAAACGCCGCGATCCATATCTGCACACGCTTGCCGCCGGAATCGCCCAAGACCTCTACCTCGCCGCTGATACGTAGTTCGGTTGCGGAGCTGAAGAGATCGGCTCGAATCCTGGCTTGTGGCTTTTCGTGATTGATCGCAGCGAGTTTGCCGCGCAGGGTATCCAAGTTGTAGCGTTGACGAAAATCACGGCCGTCCAGGGTGAGCTGAGGCGTGTAGATGACCCCGCTGCCATGACGCGCGGCGACATCACGCTGCCGCTCGCTGAATTCGGACCGGGAAAAGCGGTCGGGCCATCCGAGTTGATTCCAATAGTCGACATGGAACGCGAGCAGGACGGCGGTCTCCGGCGAAATACCCTCTTTAGCCAGCCCACCGAACCACCGATCGACCGGCGGACAACTGTTACAGCCTTCGGATGTATAGAGCTCAATGACCGTTGCTCGATGCGCCGGACTTTCCAGATGGCATTCACCGGCTGTTGCATCGATTACGCTACCGCACCCTGCGAGTGTCAGAATCGCTGCCGCGACCCGAACGTTTCTGTTGGTCATGTGGTCTCTTTCTCTTTTGACGGGTACGCCGCACATATACGCATCAGACGCAGACTCGGATTCGACAGCCTTTGCTTTTTTTGCTCGGCACCCCGCCCAGCCCGACGGATAAGCCAGCTAGCGTTTGACTGGCGGAGCCCGCAGGATTTGCATCATCGTGCGCTTCGCGCGCACGACCGCCCGGATGTCGCCGTAGCCGCGGTGAAGAACCGCCAATCCTCGCGTCATCGCGATCAGGAAACTCGCCAACGAGAGTGTGTCGGTGTTCGCGGGCAACTCGCGCTCGCGGACGCCCCGGTCCAGGCGTTTGCGGAACAGCACCTCCAGCTCCCGCATCTGGTCGCCAATGCACGAGCCGGCCATATCGTTATTGCTGCCGAGTTCGAGCGCCGCAGCGGTAACCATGCATCCGCCCGGCAGATCCGGGCGCCGGAAACGGCCGATCAATTCGTCGAAGAATCCGCCGATCGCCTCCTCGAGCCGATCCGCGTTCAGGCGCATTCGTAACTTCTCGCCGTGGACCTCGGCAAAACGGGCGAGGCAGCGGCGATAAAGCGCCTGCTTGTCGCCGAAGGCGTTGTACAGCGAACTCTTGTTAAGCCCGGTCGCCTCCATGAGTTCCGAATACGCCGTTGCGCTGAAGCCGTTCTGCCAGAACACTTTCATGGCACCGTCGAGCGCCCGGTTCTCGTCAAACTGCTTCATTCCGGCCATTGACCTCTCCTGTTTTTCCGACGGCGGATCGAACTCGAAGAATCCGGGCCCGAACGTGTTGACGCTTTCTATCTTGTACTATACAGTCCAAAATGAAAAATGACAGCTTCGTTACGGTGCTGACGCAATAAAAACCAACTTGGCGCGCAGACCATTCGCGTAATGCGCACCCCGATATCGCGACAACAACAAGGAAGAATTGTGCATTTATGAACACATCGAGCAAATTCGGCGCCGGCTCTCGTTTCCCGGACTTTGTCTGGCCGTTGACCGGCGGTGGAGAACTCAACGTGGCACGCATGCCGGGCTGGCGTGTGCTGATCGTCTATCGCGGCAAGCACTGCCCGCGCTGCACGGCGTACTTCAAGACGCTTGACGGACTTCTCGATGGATTCCGGGAGGCGGGCATCGCGGTCGCCGCGGTATCGGCGGACCCGGCAGAAAAGGCAAGCGCGTCTGTGGCTGAAAATGGTTGGCGGTTTCCGGTTGCGTATGGATTGAAAATAGAACAGATGAGGGCGCTGGGGCTCTATATTTCCGAGCCGCGCTCAGCCCAGGAAACGGACCGGCCGTTTGCCGAACCCGGTCTGTTCGTCATCAATCCGGACAATAACGTGCAGGTAGTGGACGTTTCGAACGCTTCCTACTCGAGGCCTGATCTGGGAACCCTGCTCGGCGGCATCAAGTTTGCTATCGAGAATCGCTTGCCGGTTCGTGGTACCTTGAACTAGCAACGGGCATTCGCACGGCAGACGCTCTCTTTCACGTCGTCAATCGTGTACGGCTGGTGTTGATGAACAACGACAGACTCAAAGTCCGGGCGTGCGTATTCGACGCCTATGGAACACTGTTCGACTTCGCCTCTGCGGCAGCAGCTTGTCGCGATGTCCTGGGCGAAAGGGCCGCCACGCTGACTGCGCTCTGGCGCGACAAACAGCTTCAGTACACGTGGTTGCGCGGCTTGCAGGGACGACACGCGGATTTCTGGCAGGTTACATCGGATGCACTCGATTTCACCCTGGAGTCCCTCGGCATAGCCGATTCCAGCCTTCGTGCCCGACTGCTGAATCTCTACCGGACGCTGCAATGTTTTCCTGAAGTTCCGCAGGTATTGACGGATTTGAAGCAGGCGGGGTTCGTCACGGCGATCCTGTCCAACGGTGCGCCCGCCATGCTGGCGGACGCCGTCAAAGGCGCGGGACTCGGCGGTCTTCTCGACCATGTCCTGTCCGTGGAACAGGTAGGCGTCTTCAAACCGCATCCCTCGGTCTACCAGTTGGCCGTGGACACGCTGGGCCTGCCGGCCGGCAAGATCGCTTTCCAGTCATCGAATGCGTGGGACGCGCATGCGGCCTCGGCGTTCGGCATGCGCGTGGTCTGGTGCAATCGCTACGCACAACGCCGCGAACGTCTGCCGGGTTCGCCCGACCGGGAAATCCGGAGCCTCGCAGAGTTGCCAGCCTTGTTAATCAGGGCGGCATAAACGGTCTACCGGATAGAAAAGGGGGTCGTCTCCTTTTCAAGGCGCCTGGAGCGCCGCGATCATCGGACAGGTAATAGTCCCGTGGCTCGCGCAGCAGTCGTTGATCAAGTGCGCCAAAGCCGACTCGATACGGCGCAGGTCGCCGAGTTTCTCGCGCACGTCTATGAGCTTCTGTTCTGCCAGTACGCGTGCTTCGTCGCAGTGTGTCCCGTCTTCCAGCTTCAATAGTCCCGCGACCTCCTCCAGACTGAAGCCCATGCGCTTGGCGGATTTCACGAACTTGACGCGCGCCACATCCGACTCCCCGTAGCGTCGAATGCCGCCGTAAGACCGGTCCGGCTCGGGCAACAGCCCTTTGCGCTGATAGAACCGGATCGTTTCTACGCTAACCCCCGCGGCCAGGGCAAAGGCGCCAATCGTCAGGTTTTCCGGATGATTTTCCATATCGCTTGCTTCCGTACATGGGTACGGAACTAACGTTACATCGTTAGTTTCCTGTTCGGAAGGAGAAACGCATGCTGCACCAGCAAAACGGCCGCGGGGCGCTGGTCGCGGGTGGCCTCGCCGCGATCCTGGCCTCGACCTGCTGCCTCGGTCCGCTGGTGCTGATCGCGCTCGGATTCAGCGGCGCCTGGATCGGCAACCTGACCGTGCTCGAACCGTACCGCCCGATTTTCATCGGCGTGGCGCTGGTCGCGTTGTTTTTCGCTTACCGGCGCATCTTCCGCCCCGCAGCAGCCTGCAAACCAGGCGAGGTGTGTGCGATTCCGCGGGTCAACACCGCTTACAAGACCCTCTTTGGGATCGTCTCCGCGCTGGTGCTGATCGCCCTCGCGTTTCCCTACATTGCTCCGCTCTTCTATTGAAAGGAAATCCTCATGAAACAATTGCTCGCTGCCGCCGCGTTGTCCATGCTGGCATTGCCCGTGTGGGCTGCGATCCAGACCGTGACGCTTGCGGTCCCTGGCATGACGTGCCCCGTCTGCCCCATCACGGTGAAGAAAGCGCTGACCAAGGTGGAAGGTGTCACCAAGACCGAGGTGAACTTCGACAAAAGACAAGCCGTTGTGACCTATGACGACGCCAAAACCAATGTCGATTCGCTGACCAAGGCGACCGCCGATGCGGGCTACCCATCCACCGTAGAGGCCTCCGCGAAATGACCGAGGTCACCCTCGGCGTCACCGGCATGACCTGCAGCGCCTGCGCTCACCATGTTGAGCGGGCGCTGAAGTCCGTGCCTGGCGTCGAAAAAATCAAGGTGGACTATCCCGAGGCGGTTGCGCGCATCGAAAGCCAGACCGGCATCGCGCTGGAGATCCTGAATCGCGCCTTGCCGAAGGCGTATGCGTTGAGTCCGATCCCGACGCAAGGTCTGCACGGGGCGCGGCCCCACAGCGGATTCGTCCCTCGCAACTCGGAACAGCCCCTCAAGATCGCAGTGATCGGAACCGGTGGCGCTGCGATGGCGGCGGCCATCACGGCTGCCGAGCAGGGCGCCAAAGTCACGGTCATCGAACGCGGCACCATCGGGGGCACCTGCGTCAACACCGGCTGTGTGCCGTCCAAGATCATGATCCGCGCCGCGCACATCGCCCATCTGCGCAAGGAGAGCCCCTTTGATGCGGGCATGTCCGCCGCGATGCCGAAGGTGGATCGGAAAACATTGCTCGCGCAGCAGCAGGCGCGCGTGGAGGAACTGCGCACGGCAAAGTACGAAGCCGTCATCGAGGGCAATCCCAACATCACACTGCTGCGGGGGGAAGCAAGTTTCCTCGACGCGAAGACGCTTTTGATCAAATGGCGCGACGGTGGTGAGCAACGGTTTGTCTTCGACCGCGCGCTGATCGCTACCGGTGCGCGCCCGGCCGTGCCGCCGACTCCCGGTTTGAAGGACACGCCGTACTGGACATCCACGCAAGCCTTGGAAAGCGACACCCTCCCGCCCCGGCTGCTCGTGATCGGGTCTTCAGTAGTGGCTTTGGAATTGGCGCAAGCGTACGCCAGGCTGGGCAGCCGCGTGACGATCATCGCGCGCAGCACGCTGCTCTCCCACGAGGACCCGGCCATCGGCGAGGCGCTGCTCGAAATCTTCCGCGCCGAGGGCATCGAGGTGCTCACCCGGACGCAAAGCGAGTCCGTCGCCTATGTGAATGGCGATTTCGTCGTCCACACGAATCACGGCGACGTGCGGGGCGAGCGCCTGCTGATCGCCACTGGCCGCGCACCGAACACCGAAGGGCTCGACCTCGACGCCATTGGCGTGAAGACCGGCAAGGGTGGCGTCGTCGCAGTCAACGACCACCTGCAGACCAGCATTCCGAACATTTACGCGGCCGGAGATTGCACCGATCAGCCGCAGTTCGTCTACGTCGCCGCGGCTGGCGGTTCGCGCGCGGCCACCAACATGACGGGCGGCAATGCGACGCTGGATCTGCGCAGCATGCCCGCGGTGGTATTCACCGATCCGCAGGTCGCGACAGTCGGCCTGTCCGAGGCCGAGGCGCACTTGAAGGCCATCGAAACCGACAGCCGCGTGCTGAGCCTCGACAATGTGCCTCGCGCGCTCGTCAACTTCGACACGCGCGGCTTCATCAAGATCGTCGCCGAAGCGGGAACAGGCCGCATCCTCGGCGTGCAGGCCGTGGCCGCCGAGGCCGGCGAGTTGATCCAGACCGCGGCGCTCGCCATCCATTACAACATGACGGTCGCCGATTTGGGCGCGCAACTGTTCCCGTACCTGACGATGGTCGAGGGACTGAAGCTGTGCGCTCAGACCTTCTTCAAGGACGTGAAGCAACTGTCGTGCTGCGCCGCCTGAGAGCGGAAACATCTCGCTCATCCGCGGACGGCGACATGGACCGAGGCCGCTATGTATCAACATATCAAGACCATCCTCACACCAGGGTTCGTCACAAACATCGCATTCCTGAGGGCACAGTCGGAAGCGTGAACTCGACGCCGCGAAGCGGGCATCCATAGCCCCTGTTGTGGGTGGCGAATCTCTAACTTTTGGCTCGAACAGCCCTTGTGGCGCATTCTTGGTGGATTGTGGGGGGGTGATACTGCGCATTCAAATAGGGAGTTCTCCCGTGCGAATTCGATCATTAGCTCCGAATCGGTTACAGTAAATGATTCGTTGCTGTCTGTATAAACGTTGTTGGCGCACGGAATCAGGTATCAAGTTCAGCGGGGTGTTGATATGACCGTGAGTGCGGTCGTTCGAAAGCGGCTTGAAGCGCAGGGCTTCTGTAATCTCGATGACACCACGCTTGATGAGTTGGCCCCTTGGCTAAGGTGGTCGCCGGCGTTCTGCACTGCCTTCATGGCGATCGGCGTCGCGCTGAAATCTCCAATCATCCTGTGGGCATTGGCGGCGACCGCATTGTTTGGCGCGTTGTTGCCGTTTCACCCATTTGATCTTCTCTACAACTATGGTGCCCGCTATCTCACTGGCACCCGCCCATTGCCACATCAAGGGCCGCAACGTCGCTTTGCCTGTGCCATTGCAACAGCTTGGCTCTTGGCTACTGGCTGGGCCTTCTACACTGGTTCAATTCTTGTTGGCTACGCTTTGGGAGTGCCGCTAGCCCTGGTTGCAGCGTTGGTGAGCACGACGCATTTCTGCATTCCGTCCCTCATCTACAACACTTTGTTTCCTGATCCGCGGCCCCCCAATGCGTAGAGCCCCTGGCCGTTACTATGGCTTCACCGCCAGCAATGAGATGCTCTTTACGCCGAATTTCTTGCTGGCGCCACGCGCGTTGTTTGAGATGAACTGATAGGTCGGATTGTCCTGGACTTTCACCACCGTCATGCCGGCCGCTGCGATCTGGCCGCGATAGTTGTCCTGCTGCGCGGCTCCGCCAATACAGGCGGCCCATAGCGTCGAGTTGCACACGATGGCTTCGGGCAGCTGAACCTCGGTGACAATGTCGGAGATCGCAAATCGGCCGCCGGATTTGAGCAGGCGTGCCGCCTCGCTAAAGACGTTGTTCTTGTCAGTCGCCAGATTGATCACGCCATTGCTGATGACGACGTCGATTGACGCCGCAGCGGCCGGGACATTCTCAATGTAGCCTTTCACGTACGTTACGTTCTTGAAGCCATCGCGGTCGCGCAGGCGTTGCGCCTTGGCGCGCTGTTCATCGGTCATGTCGATGCCGATGACTTTCCCGCGCAGGCCCACCTTCAGCGCCGCGATGAACGTGTCCATGCCCGAACCGCTACCCAGATCGAGGACGGTTTCGCCTTCCTTAAGATCGGCAAGATGGAAATAGTAGCCGACACCGGCGAACGACTCGATCGCCTCTTTCGGGATGCGATCGAGATCGGCAGACGCGTAGCCGAGGCGCTCGGCCATGGCCCGGCCCATCTCGAAATGGAATTCGCCAGCCGGATTTTCGGCGACGCTCCGGTACATTGACTTCACCTTTGACTCAAGTTCCTTCGGGTCGAACGTGACGGTGGCAGCCATGATGTTCCTCCTTGAAAAAGAATTGGTGTGGACGGGTCAGCGCCGCACACCGATGGTGAGCAGATACTCGCGTGGCACACAGATGCCGAGCTCGGTGGGGAAGCCGTCGTGGAAGGCGATGAAGTCACGGCGCAAGTCGGCGCGACGAGCTTCGTCGAGATTGCTGGCTAGAGCCTTGGTCGGCCCGTAGCTCATCGAGAAGGTGTTCCACGCCGCTTCGCCGCTCGGTTCCCGGTAAAACGAGGTTCCTCTTTCGAAGCGCAAATCGAAGGACCCCTTGAGCAGTTCGCGAACTCGCTCCGACTTACCCCATTCGAACGGCGAGGGCGGAACTGGATTGCGCGGCGGCATATAGGGCTTCATAACCTGGAACATCTCGAAGAGGTTACTGTCGGGGAGCCACGTGGTGAGCGCAACGCGTCCGCCCTTGCGGGTCACGCGTGCGACTTCGGCGGCAGCCGCTTCAGGCCGGCTCGCGAACATCACACCGCACGTCGAGATGACGGCGTCGAACTCTGCGTCTGCGAAGGGCAGTTTTTTCAGCATCGCCGATGCGATACTCGATATTAAGGCCTTCGGCCTTGGCTCGCTCGCGTGCGGCGGCGATCAGATCGGCCGCGATGTCGGCACCAATCACCGTGGCCCCCCCCGCTTGGCGACGGCACGCGAGGTCCAGCCTGTTCCGGTCGCAAGATCGAGGACGCGCTCGCCAGACTGCGGATCGAGCCGCGGCACGCAATGCTCGAATCGGCAATGCCCCGGCTGACCTGATCGTACTTTACGCCACCGGAACTCCATACGGCGGCGGATCTTTCATTGTGTGGCTGGATACCGGCTGTCGTGTTCATGGTGAAAACCTCCCTGCGGATTGGGCCCAAGGACGCGGCCAGTGGTGACCGGTAGGTGATACGCGAGCCTGAAGAATGGCGACATGACCGCATTGACATATCCAATGAATGTGGATCATATTCCAATAATCGTTAGATTGTGACATTGTATGCGCGAACTGAAGAATCTTTTGTATGAACAGGTCGGCCGGATCGGCAAAGCGCTGGCGAGTCCCAAGCGCCTGGAGCTCATCGAATTGCTGTGTCAAAGCGAGAAAACGGTGGAAATGCTTTCGCAGCAGGCTGAGATAAGCGTCAAGCTCGCCAGCGCCCATTTGAAGGAACTGCGTATGGCCCGGCTGGTCGACACACGCAAAGAGGGTAAGTACGTGTTCTATCGATTGGCCGAACAGGGGGTCGCCGACCTTTGGGTAAACTTGCGGGGGCTGGCCGAAGAGCGCCTCGTCGATTTGCGGATGGGACTCAGCTCCATGGTGACACACGGCCATGATCTGCGCGGCGTGGACCGGAAATCGATTCTCAAGCAGGCGCGCAGTGGTGAGGTTGTCGTCATCGATGTACGTCCCGGGGACGAATTCGCGGCCGGACACCTTCCCTACGCGAGGTCACTGCCGCTCACCGAATTAAAAAAACGGCTGAACGAGTTGCCGAAGAACAAGCCGGTGGTGGCTTACTGCCGCGGCCCGTTCTGCATGATGGCCAAAGATGCAGTCGCGCTTCTGCAAAAGCGCGGGTATCAGGCATTCATGCTGGACGACGGTGTAGCCGAATGGCGGGCACGTGGATTGCCTATCGAGCAATAGCATTTGCGGGGAGGACATCCTGACAGCCTTATCTCATTGTTAATGACCTGCCGTACGGTTAGGAGAAAGAAATGTTCTTCAAGCAACTCGCTACAAAAGAATCTTCCCTTTCCTACTTCTTCGGGTGCGGGACACTCGGCAAGGCTGTCGCGGTCGACGTCGTGGCCGGGGATGAGGACTGGTTTACCGAGCAGGCGAGCAAAGCCAAATCCGAAATCACCCATGTTATCGACACCCATATCCATGCCGACCATTACTCGGGCGGTCGCAAACTGTCGACGATGACCGGTGCGGCCTATTGCCTACACGAGAGCAACGAGGGTCTCGTGAAGTTCCCGTTTACGCCGTTGCATGATGGCCAGACCATCGAGATCGGCAATACGATACTCAACGTCATGCACACCCCGGGTCATACCCCGGACGGCATGTCGTTCGTCGTCACCGACAAGCGCCGCGGCGGTGAGCCTTGGTTCGTCCTGACCGGGGATACGCTGTTCGTCGGTGCGGTCGGCAGGCCGGACCTCGCGGGGCGGGAGCGTGAAATGGCCGGAATTCTCTTCGATACGTTGCGTGATCGGATTCTGACTCTGCCCGACACACTGGAGATCTTTCCCGGCCATCAGGCGGGAAGCGTTTGTGGCGCAGGTCTGTCCGGCAAGCCGTCCTCGACTCTCGGCTTCGAGAAGCGCTGGAACCCCGCCTTGCATATCAACGACCGGGAGAAATTCATCGAGTACGTAGTTGGCGATATTCCGGTCCGTCCCGCTAACATGGACAAGATTGTCGAGGCCAACATTGCCGGCTGAAGACCATCCGAATCGGATAGTAAGGCCTCGCGCTGGCGAACTCCTGCACGGCATTCGCCATAATCTCGACCAGTTCGCTCATCAGTTGCTGCAGGTGCTGCTGGTGGGTTTAACCATCGGCATGATGCGAACAGTTGTGCCGGCACTCGCGGAGAGCGACTTCGGTGTCCCTCGCGGCTCCTTCCTGTTGCTTAGCGCTTTTGTAGTCGCGTTTGGTTTCGTGAAAGGCGTGATGAATTTCGTAGCCGGCCGGCTCTCGGAGCGCATCGGGCGCAAGCGGGTGCTGCTGCTCGGCTGGCTCGTGGCGTTCCCAATCCCGCTGATGCTGCTGTGGGGGCCAAGCTGGAATTGGATTGTGGCGGCGACGGTTCTGCTAGGTGTCAATCAGGGGCTCACCTGGTCAATGACCCAGACTGCGAAGCTCGACATCACCCGGCCTGAACAGCGTGGACTCACCATCGGTCTAAATGAGTTCTCCGGTTACGTCGGCGTTGCAGGTGCGGGCATCGTTACCGGATATCTTGCCAGCGAATTCGGCGCCCGCACTGGTGTTGCCGCCTTCGGGCTGACCGTCATTGTGCTCGCCACTGTTCTCACGGTCATGTGGGTGAAGGACACGCGACCCTGGGCGAGCGCCGAGGCAGCAAGACATTTGACGAACCCGCCTAAATACGCGCCACGGTATCCAAGAAATATCTCGAACGAGCCGTCGACCTGGGAAGTTTTCATCCTCATGTCCTGGCGCGACAAACGATTGATGGCGCTGTGCCAGGCCGGCTTGGTCGAGAAGTTCGTCGATGCGCTGGTGTGGGTGTTCTTTCCGGTCTTCCTTTACCGCCATGGAGTCAGCATCAGTGGCATCGGCTGGGTGGTCGGCGCCTACGGCTTTGTGTGGGGTGGCGCGCAACTTTTCACCGGGAAACTTTCCGACGATATGGGCCGGCACCGGCTCAATGTGTGGGGCATGTGGGTCTGCGGCGTCGGTGTGGGTCTGATGCTCGTGTTCGACAACGTGTGGTGGTGGGCGCTGTGTGCCGGGCTGAGCGGATTCGGCATGGCACTTTTGTATCCAAACCTGAGTGCCGCGGTTGCGGATATCGCCCATCCGAACTGGCGTGGTTCCGCCATCGGGATATACCGTTTCTGGCGCGACATTGGCTACGCTGTAGGTGGTCTGGGAATGGGATTGGCAGCCAGCGCCACCGGATCCATCGAAAGCGGATTCTGGTTCGTCGCCGTTTCCATGCTGTTATCCGGTGGCGTGCTCCGGTTTTGGGGAGAGGAGACCCACCCGAAATTTACCCCCGCCTAAGTTTCTTTCCGTTCAGGTTGCTCACGATATGCAGGGGCAATCTGCCGGCGAACGAACCAGAGTACCAGTGGCGGGATGGCCAGCCATTGCAGCAACGGCAGCAGGCCGGTGCCGATGATCGGCAGACGCGGCATGGCGTCGCTGTAGGCCCAGCGTTGGAACATTCCTGTGGCCAGCGCTTCGAAGAGCATCGTCACGGCGGCGCCGACGCCGAGAAAAATCGCGATGTCCAATCTGTTCGGCCGCAAGATCCAGCCCCTGTCCCTCGCGACAATTGCGGTAACCCAAAACGCCGCCAGCGCTATTCCCGCATCGCCGAAAGTGGCCAGCGTGCAAGCCTTCACGCCAACCCAGTGCGGCTGGTCGGCCATTCCGCGGAAGAACGGCACCTGCCAGTATTCCCACGCCAGATTGAGCAGGAAGGAAAAGACGAGAACGCTGAACTCAGGCGTGTTCGGCAGACCTGCTAGCCATCGCGCGTTTCGCAATTTCTTCACGCCTCGTTCTTGGAAGTGAATTGCCGCATCATCGGCCATGCGGGGAAAAAGTAAAGGAGCTCCAGTTGAGTCAAGCGCTGTACCAGAAATTCACCACGGTGTTGATTTTCACGCGCCATTGCTCCGGATTTTCGACGGCAATCGACCCGCACTGGAAAATACCAA
>JANXVW010000226.1 GCA_025351455.1 Betaproteobacteria bacterium
CGCAAGTACGGCGACCCCGGCTTCATTGAGCAACCGCTTGCGAAATTCCTCCGAATCCGCGGCACCGATCAGCGCGCAAGCCCCGGTCACGTTCGGCCACGCGTAAAATGCACCGCCGGGATTCTGGCAAACCACGCCGGGCACCTTGTTGAGCAGGCCGACAATGAGATTGCGCCGCGAGAAGAAACTGTCGCGCATTTTCTTTGCATCGTCCTGCGGGCCGTTGAGTGCCTCGACCGCGGCCCATTGCGTGATCTGGGACGCGCAGGAATCGGTATTGGTGACCCAGCGCGTGAATACCGGCGCCAGCGCCTTGTTCGCGGCAAAGCCGAGCCGCCAGCCGGTCATCGCCCAGGTCTTCGAAGCGCCATCGCACAGAATGGTTCGCTCGATCATTCCGGGAAACTGGGTCAACGAACAGAATTCACCGTCGTAGCATAGCTGCGAATAGATTTCGTCGGCGAAGACCCAGACGTGCGGATGCTTGCGCAGGATCGCGGCAATGGCTTCCACATCTTTCTTCGGGATGATGCCGCCAGTCGGATTCTGCGGTGAATTCAGGATCAGCAGTTTGGTTTTCGGCGTGATCCTGGCCTCGAGTTCCGCGGGATCGAAACTGAAGTTGCGCGACTCGCGCAGATAAACCGGCACCGGCACCGCCCCCATTGCCTTGATCTGCGATTCGTAGATCGGGAAACCGGGCACGGGATAAATCACTTCGTCGCCTGCGCCATGGTCCGTAGTGGAGACGATTGCATAAGCGATGAAAGGTTTGGCACCAGCGCCGACAACTACGTCGTCAGCATGAATGTTGATATGCCGTGTGCGGCTCAGGTAGCGAGCCGCGGCTTCGCGCAACTCAAGAATACCGGCCGACGGCGTGTAGCCGTGCTTGCCTTCATTGATCGCCTTGATGCCCGCATCACGGACGTTCTTCGGCGTCGGAAAATCCGGCTGCCCGATGCAGAAGGAGATAATGTCCTTGCCCTGGCGCTGCAATGCGCTGACTTCGGCAAGAACCACGAATGCATTCTCTGTTCCGAGCTCGTTCGCTCGGCGGGAAATGGCGGGCATCAACTGCACTCCTCCGGAATCAAAAAGCGGGCTTCGCCTGAGCGTGCCCGCCTGTAAGTAGCTAATAGTGACGCGCTTATATCACGGTGCAGCGCGCGGGGTCAATCTACGCGGTGCACTACCATGGCGGACTCGCAGCTGGTTCATCGCACGTCCGATTTTGCATTGCGCAAAGGCGAATCGGATTAACATTCAGCTGCCTTGTTAGCCGTTGCGAATGACGCAAAAGTAAAGGGCGATTTTTTACGCCCTGTTGAAGATCGACCCGCCTGCCGCATTTTAGTTGTCTCCACTACCTGTGAGGAAAATCCCATGAAAACGGAACTTCTGTATTTGGTCTGGGTAACTGCGCTGACCGGCGTGATCTGGATACCGTACATTTTGGACAGGATCGCCGTGTGGGGAATCCCGGACACGGTCGGGTATCCGGAGAATCCAAAGCTCCAGTCTCCCTGGGCAAGACGCCTGATGAAGGCCCATTCCAACGCCGTCGAGAACCTCGTAATTTTCGCGGCTTTGGTGCTCGCGGCCCACGCTGCGGGTGTCAGCAACAGTATCACTGCCACTGCTTGCGCAGTCTATTTCTGGGCGCGCGTCGTGCATCTGGCTGCCTATGCGTTTGCCGTACCCTGGGTACGCACGCTCGCCTTCACGGTCGGTTTCTTCTCGCAGGCCGCGCTTGCCTGGCAACTGCTTGCGGCGTGACGCGTCTGGCGCCGGCTTCGCGGGCGCGCAGGCCCGCGCCAGCTTCGCAGCACGAAGATGATGTAATTATGTCCCGCGAAACATTCCAGCGATCCCTCGGCTCCGCACTTCAGCTCGGCTGCGTCATCCTGCTGGTCGCGCTGGTCCCCTATTCCGTGTACGCCGGCTTCTTGCTCTATCAGTCCGCCTCTTCGTGGACCGGCGGCGACGCCGGACCCCTCGTCTATGCCATGGCCCGCGCCATTGCCTGCGTCATACTGATTTATGCGCTGTGGCAGTTACGGAAAACCGGCTTGCGCCTGCGAACGCATCGCCCGCCGGGAAGGTAGAGCAGGCCCCCCTCTCCCCGGCCCTCTCCCGCGAGGGGAGAGGGGGATTGATAAAGAAGACCAGCTAAAACTCCCTCTCCCCTCGCGGGAGAGGGCCGG
>JANXVW010000181.1 GCA_025351455.1 Betaproteobacteria bacterium
GTGTCGTGCTTGGTGATGTAGTTGGCATCGTGCTTGGTGCAGTGGTTGGAAGCACACCAGTTGCGAGAACGCTCTTAGATTTGTTCACGTGGTTTGTGGCAAGTGAGTTGTAGCCAATGAACGCACTTATAAGAACGATGAGACTTAGTGCAATCTTGCCCGCGTTCTTCGCGTTGGCAGCGGCCCGCTTGTATTTGTGCTTTCGTACGCAGTCTTTCGCAAGCGCGTGAGCGGCGTCTACTTCGCGATCATCACGCTGGCGCTTGCGCTGACCATGACGGTTCTTCTGGTGGGACAGCAGGGTTATACGGGCGGGGCCAACGGAATCACGGATTTCAAGACGCTCGCCGGCATGAGCATCATTTCCGACGACGGAAAGAGAGTGTTGTACTTCGTGCAGGTGCTGGTGCTGTTCGCCGTGATGGGCATGGCGATGGCCATCATCAGGAGCCGGGTTGGAAAAATCCTGATTGCGATCCGCGATCGCGAAGACAGGGTGCGCTTTTCGGGGTACGACACGGCGTTGTTCAAGGCGTTCGCCTTCACGGTCGGCGCTCTTTTCGCGTCCATCGGAGGGGCGCTGTATTCGATGCAAGTGGGCCTGATCACGCCCACCCTCGTTGGCGCGGTGGCTTCAATCGAGCTGGTCATCTATGTCGCCGTTGGCGGCCGGATGTCGATCATCGGTGCCGTATACGGCGCCCTGCTGGTCGGTTGGGCCAAATCCATGATCTCGGAGAATTTTCCGACCATGTGGCTATTCTTCATTGGCGGCCTGTTCATCGTGATCACGATGTTCCTGCCCTCGGGATTGGCGGGGCTGTTCGGCAAGCTCGGTAATAAATCGACCGATGGCGCTCAGCGAGCCTCCGGCGCAAACGAGGGATCCAGGTGAGCGCAATCATTCTCTCGGTGAAGGAACTGACCGTGTCCTTCGACGGATTCAAGGCTGTCGACGGCCTGAACCTGGTGGTGGAACGCAATGAACTCCGGTGCGTCATCGGTCCCAACGGCGCCGGCAAGACGACGCTATTGGACATGGTTTGCGGCAAGACTAAACCGACAAACGGCGCGATCACGTTCAAAGACCTTGAATTGACCAAAATGAGCGAATACAAAATTACGCGCGCAGGAGTGGGACGTAAATTCCAGAACCCATCGGTCTACGAGGACCTGACTGTTCTCGAGAATCTGGAGATTTCGTATCCCAAACAACGCGGCGTGATTGGATCGCTGTTTTTCAGGCGCACGGCGGAACTGCGCCTGAGGATCGACGAGGTGGCGGATCAGGTCTACCTCCGCGACGATCTCGACAACAAGGCCGGGCTGCTCTCCCACGGGCAAAAACAGTGGCTGGAAATCGGGATGCTGTTGATGCAGGACCCCGAACTGATGCTGCTGGACGAGCCGGTGGCCGGAATGAGCCCGAGAGAGCGCGAGCAGACGGCGGAACTTTTGAAGAGGATCGCGCCCGGCCGATGCCTGATGGTGATCGAACACGACATGGCGTTCGTCAAGATGATCGCGCACAAGGTGACCGTTTTGCATCAGGGCAGAATGCTGGCGGAAGGATCGATGGAGGAAATCCAGAAAGACGAACGTGTGATCGACGTGTATCTGGGGCACTAAGCGCCAGTTAAAAGGGAAAAGGTCAAAGGTGAAAGTGGAAAGACGATGTTTGAAGTCCAGAACCTGAACGTCTATTACGGCGACAGCCACGTCATTCGAAATGTCGGGTTTGGCGTCGGCGAAAATGAGACCGTCGCGATCATGGGTCGCAATGGCATGGGCAAGACCACGCTGCTGAAGTCGCTTATTGGCGTGCTGCCGGCCCGAAGCGGGCAAGTTACCCTGAACGGCGTTTCCCTGTTCGGCAAGAAAACTTATCAGCATGTTGCGGCCGGAATGGGCTACGTACCCCAAGGGCGCATGATTTTTCCCTATTTGACGGTCGAGGAAAATATTCTTACCGGGATGGAAAACCTCAAGGACAAGACGATCCCGCAGTTTGTCTACGACACCTTCCCCGTGCTGTATGAGATGCGCCAGCGCAAAGGGGGCAATCTTTCAGGCGGACAGCAGCAACAGCTCGCCATTTCGCGTGCTCTGGTCAGCAATCCCACGCTGCTCATTCTCGACGAACCGACGGAAGGCATCCAGCCGTCGATAATCAAGGACATCGCACGTACGCTGAACAAACTGAAGGCCGAACGCAATTTTTCCCTCGTGGTCTCGGAGCAGGTTCTGTCATTCACGCTTGAAATCGCAGATCGCTTTTTTATCATCGAAAGGGGGGAGTTCGTCTATGAGGACACCAAGGAGCGGGTGGATACCGCAAAGATTCACGCATTCCTGACGGTCTAGAGCTGAAGGCCCAAAACCAAAAGCATTCACCGCAGAGGCGCGCAGAGCGCAGAGAAAAACATGAAACAGATATCCATGAACGTTGCGGCAGGAACGGGGAGACGGGGATCCGGTTCGCATCCGTCCATTCACCGGTCTGTTGTTACTTCTATTTGCTTTTCCTCCGCGCCCTCTGCATCTCTGCGGTGAAAACATGTCTTAGTGAAGTAATGAAGTGAACAGGAAGACGGGCAACAAACCCGCGGCAGTTGCGCAGCCCGACTTGGGAGAGAAGGTTTCACGATTAACGAAGATCAAGGAGATCGAATCATGATGCACGGTGATATTTCGAGCAGCAAGGATTGTGTCGGCGTTGCGGTTGTCAACTACAAGATGCCGCGGATGCACACCAAAAAAGAAGTCCTGGAGAACGCCAAGAAGATCGGGGAGATGATCAAGGGCATGAAGGTCGGTTTGCCCGGCATGGACCTGGTGATTTTCCCGGAGTACAGCACGCACGGGATCATGTACGACAGCAAGGAAATGTATGACACCGCCGCCACCTGTCCGGGCGAGGAGACCGACATTTTCGCCGCAGCCTGCCGCGAAGCCAAAGTGTGGGGCGTTTTCTCCCTTACCGGCGAACGCCACGAAGAGCATCCGAACAAGGCGCCGTACAACACCCTGATTCTGATGAATGACCAGGGTGAAATCGTCCAGAAGTACCGCAAGATCATGCCCTGGGTGCCGATCGAAGGCTGGTATCCCGGCAACTGCACCTACGTCTCCGAAGGTCCGAAAGGTCTTAAGGTCTCGCTGATCATTTGCGACGACGGCAACTACCCGGAAATCTGGCGCGACTGCGCAATGAAGGGCGCGGAACTGATCGTGCGCTGCCAGGGCTATATGTATCCGGCCAAGGATCAGCAGGTGATCATGGCCAAGGCAATGGCCTGGGCCAACAACGTCTACGTCGCTGTCGCGAACGCGGCCGGTTTCGATGGCGTGTATTCTTACTTCGGCCACTCGGCGATCATCGGCTTCGATGGCCGCACGCTCGGCGAATGCGGCGAAGAAGACTACGGCATCCAGTACGCCGCATTGTCCAAATCGCTGATCCGCGACGCGCGCAAGAACATGCAGTCGGAGAATCACCTGTTCAAGCTGCTGCACCGCGGCTACACCGGCCTGATCAATTCGCACGAAGGCGACAAGGGCGTGGCTGCCTGCCCCTACGACTTCTACAAGAAGTGGATCACGGATCCCGATGCCACGCGAGAAATGGTAGAGGCCATGACCCGAACCACCGTCGGGACGGACGAAGCGCCGATCCCGGGCATTCCCAACAAGAAGGAGCCGGCGCACCGCTGAAATGTCGTGAAGGCCGGCCCGCCCCTTCTGGGCGGCCCGGCGTGCGCGCGACGAGATAATAGAGATCAGCCGTCGATGCGCCGAGCGGTCTCTTTGCCGCGAGTCCATTGCATTCTGAAGCGCACTTAACCAGATTGTCATTGCGGGCAATACAATGCCTGCTTGCACGCCGTGCTTTCTAAACAGGGCTTAGCCACAGCCGATATGCACCGCTGCGTCTGCGTGACATCGACCGGTGCGGCACCGAGGCCGCGAAGGAAATGAAACCATGAATGCCCAGGATACCGATAATCTGTCGCCCGCCAACGGCATCGTCCGCCAGTACACCATCGACGTGGAACCGTATTACCGCGCCGTCGCCGATGAAGTGTCGCTGTTCGAGGCGGCCTACGCCGTGCGCATGCCGATGATGCTCAAGGGGCCGACCGGCTGCGGCAAGACGCGTTTCGTCGAATACATGGCCTGGAAGCTCGGCAGGCCGCTGATCACGCTGGCCTGCAACGAAGATATGACCGCATCCGACCTGGTCGGGCGTTACCTGCTCGATGCGGACGGCACGCGCTGGCAGGACGGGCCGCTCACACTGGCCGTGCGCTTTGGGGCGATCTGCTATCTCGACGAAGTCGTCGAGGCGCGCCAGGATACGACGGTCGTGATCCATCCGCTGACCGATGCGCGCCGCGTGCTGCCGCTGGAAAAGAAAAACGAGCTCGTCCATGCCCATCCGGATTTCCAGTTGGTGATTTCCTACAACCCCGGCTACCAGAGCATCCTCAAGGACCTGAAGCAATCGACCAAACAGCGTTTCGGCGCGCTCGACTTCAGCTATCCGGAGCGCGAAATCGAAATCGAGATCGTCAGCCACGAATCCGGTGTCGGCCCGGAAACCGCCGCCAAGCTGGTGACCATTGCTCAACGCGCCCGGAATTTGAAGGGCCATGGACTGGAAGAGGGCATCTCCACGCGCATGCTGATCTACGCCGGCTCGCTGATCGGCCAGGGCGTGGAGCCGGTCGCGGCCTGCCATGTTTCGCTGATTCGGCCGATTACCGACGACGCAGACATCCGCGACGCCCTCGGCGCCACCATCCGCGCTTGCTTCTAGACTCTTCGGATAAAAATGGACCACGGAGAACACGGAGGAAGCACGGAGAGGAATCAAGGTGAAAAGTGAGTACAGGTGTCGTTTTTCGAAATAAAGAATCCCGATCTTCCAACGCAGACATGATTGTCCGCTACTGCATTTCTCCGTGCTCTCCGTGTTCTCCGTGGTTCAAGACGTAGACTAATTAGATGGCGAAGCTTGACGAATACAGTGAGTTGCTTGATGCGTTGGGGCCGCACGCGAAGGAGTTGCTGGAGTCGAGCTGGCTCGAGGCGAGCCGGTCCTTTACGGAAAACGGGCTGACGCGTTATCTGGAAGGCGCGCGTGAGCTTGCGACGGCAGGGTTGGGTTGGAGCGTCGTGCTCGCTTATCTGAGAGAAACGCCCGGGGTTGCGCGGGAGGCCGGCGAGGACGCGGCGTTCGGCGCCATCGACGCGGCGCTCGCCATCTATGCGCACACCGATGCGCGAACGGCGGAGCAGGTTTTCTCCACGGGCAACATTGCAGCGCGCCGGCTCGGCGATGCCGCGCTTTATCGCGCTTACCTGGAATTTCTCACCGAGCTTGCCAGCCTCGCGCCGGTGGGAGTCGCCCCGATCCTGCAGCGCCTCGACCGCCTGCTCGAACAACTGACCCTGGATGGGCTGCGGCGCTGGGCGCTGCTCGGCGTGCAGTCGCACATGCGCGACCCGAACGCGCAGGCGCGCTACTTCACGCTCGACAGCGAAGAAGGCCGCCAGTTATTGCAGGCGGAAGGCGACCAGACCGTGTTTCCCGATGTCGAGCGCCGCCTGTCGCTTTACCTGCGCGCGCTGTGGGGACGCGACATCAAGCTGCGACCGCTGATTCATACCAAAGGTGCGAGTGCGGGACGGCGGGCGACCATCGACGGCTGGACGATCCGGATGCCGCAGTCTTATCGCGGCTTCGTCGGGCAATCCGGACTGACGTTGTATCGTGCGGCCGCCGTGCACGCGTCGGCCCACATCCTGTTCACCACGCAGCGTTTTCCGGTGGGCAGCCTCAAACCGCTGCAGGTCGCGCTGGTTTCACTGGTGGAGGACGCGCGCGTCGAGCAACTGGCGTTGCGCGAATTTCCCGGCTTGCGCAATCTCTGGAAGGCTTTCCATGTTGCCCAGGCCGGTGGTGCGGTGACTTCCGGTGCGTTGATGGCGCGGCTCGCGCGCGCTCTGATCGATGCAGATTATGAGGATGACAACCCGTGGGTCGTAAAAGGCCGCCGGCTGTTCTTCGAACAAAAACAGTACTGGCACGAACAATCCATCAGCCGTGCGCTCGGCGGTCTGCTTGGCAATGACATGGGCCAGATGCGCGTGCAGTTCAATTTCAAGACTCATGTGGTCGAGCCGGCCTACCGCGACGACAACCAGGGCATCTGGGATTTCGGCGACATGGGCGAACCGTCGCCGGACGACGATGATGTCGTGATGCAGGGCGCGCGGCTTGCCGACGACGATTCGAACACCGGCGAGAATGAAAACGACAAAGGCGCGCAACCGCCGCCGGGCGAAAAAGAACAGGTCAAGCTGACCGCCCCTTCGAAGCAGGACGAAGGCCTCAGGGAAGAACCGCTGTCGCCGCCGATCCGCTACGACGAATGGGACTACGTGATCGGCCGCGAGCGGCCGTCATGGTGCACTTTGCTGGAAAAGCCCGCGCCTGAAGGGGACCCTCACGCCATCGAGGAAATCCTCGACCGCAACCAGGACCTCGTCAACCGTGTGAAATATCTGGTCAAGGCGGTGCAGGTGCAGCGCCCGGTCAAACTCAAAAAGCGCCTCGAGGGCGACCGGCTCGACCTGGACGCCTGCATCAATGCCACTATCGACCTGCGTACCGGCGTGCCGCCCGATCCCCGTGTGCATGCGATCCTCGGAAGGCAGCAGCGCGATCTGTCAGTGCTGGTCCTGCTGGATCTGTCGCAGTCGACCAACGACCTGATTGCCGATGAGTCGACGACGGTATTGAATCTGGCTCGCGAAGCGACTGTGCTCCTGGCCGATGCGATGGCCCGCATCGGAGACAGCTTTGCCATCCACGGTTTCTCCTCGAACGGCCGCCACGATGTAGGCTATTACCGCTTCAAGGATTTCGACCGCCCGTATGGCGACCTTTCGAAGGCGCGCCTCGCCGGCATGACCGGACAGCTCTCGACGCGCATGGGCACGGCGTTGCGCCACGCAGGATCTTTCCTGCAGGATCGACGCGCGCACAAGAAACTCATCCTGCTCGTCACCGATGGCGAACCGTCAGACATCGACGTGCATGACGCACAGTACCTGGTATTCGACGCAAAAAAAGCCGTGGAGGAAAACAGTCGCCACGGCATCTTCACTTACTGCATGAGCCTGGACCCGAAGGCCGACCGCTATGTCTCGCGCATCTTTGGCATGCGCAACTATATGGTCCTCGACCACATCCGGCGGCTGCCGGAAAAGCTGCCGATGCTTTATATGAGAGTCACGAACTAAGCTCACCCTCTCCCTGGCCCTCTCCCCTGGCGGGACAAGGGAACACTTGGAGCGCAGCAGAGGGCGGGGAGAGGGGGTTACTCTTTCAGCTGGGCATGAATCGCATCGTGCAGGTGATCGAGCCCGAACGAGACATCCACGATCGTACCGTTGACAAAAAAGGCCGGCATGCTGCGTATGCCACTGCGCTTGCCGGCATCCACATGCTCGTTCACCCGCTGCCGGTAAACCTGGTCTGACAACTCGAAGTCGAAACGCACCAGATCCAATTCGAGTTTCCCGGCGTAGTGGTGCAGATCCTTGAGCTTCAGATGGTGCTGGTTCTGGTACAGCAGGTCATGCATCGGCCAGAACTTGTGCTGGGCGCCGGCCGCTTCCGCAGCCTCGGCCGCCAGTTCCGCGTTGGGATGCGCGGGCAGGGGAAAATGGCGGAAGACGAAGCGCAGCCGATGCTCGAATTTCTTCAGCAGCATTTTCACCGCAGGATAGGCCTGGCCGCACGTCGGGCATTCGAAGTCGCCGTATTGGAGCAGTACGACTTTCGCCGTGTCCGGTCCGATGACATGGTCGGTCTTGTCCACGGGGACGGCGAGTTGGGTGGATGTGGTGTTTCGGTTCATGTGGCCTCGGGCGTCTGGGGGAATCCGGCACTCGGGATACGGTAGCGCAAGGGTCAACATACGCGCTCCGAAATAGTTGGTCCAGCTTGCCGCGTCCGAAGTTCCGGGATTTCCGGGGCCGGCACCAATCAGGCAACCGGCGGTCGCGCATATCCGGGAGGGGGCACCTTCACACCAGAGGGGTCCTTGGATTAACATAAGCCGGTCGCACCGGAACAATCACTACCTACGAGGGAGAACTGCCATGAGCAAGAGCCAGGACGCAAAGAAGAGCACCAAGAAAGCGCCGAGTAAGACGCCAAAGGAAAAAAAGGAAGCCAAGCGCCTCAAGAAGGCCGAGAAAAAGCACTGAAAATCGATATGCCACGGACGTGACGGCGTGACGGCGTGACGGTCGTGACGGGGTAGATCTAAACCCCGCACTGCTTTTTCTCGCGCTGTCGCGTCGTCACGCCTCTTCCAAACTCACTCCTGCTTTTTCCCGCCATAGCTCAGCAATCCCTGCAATCCCTTCGGCGGATGGGCGCGGATGGCTTCTTCATTCGGCACAATTCCCCAGCCCGGCCGGTCCGGCATGACCAGGTGCCCGTCGGCGAATTCGGGAACGTGATCGAACAGTTCATGGTCCCAGGCGATACGGTCGATGTCGGTTTCCATGATGCGCAGGTTCGGCACGGCCGCCGAGAAATGCGCGTTCATCATCGTGCACAGATGCCCGTAGAAATTGTGCGGGGCGACGTTGACTTCATGCGCCTCGGCAGCCGCGGCGATTTTCATCGACTGCCATACGCCGTTCCATGGCGTGTCGACGATGGCGACATCCATCGCCTGTTCGCGGAAGTAAGGCATGAATTCGCGCAGGCCGAGCAATGTCTCGCATGAACTGATCGGGTGCGGGCTCTGCCGTCGGATATAACCCAGCGCCTCCGGGACAAAGGAGTCGATCTCGACCCAGAAGATGTCCAGGTCCGCGATGGCGCGCAGGATCTTCAGATAGCCTTCGGTTTTCGCGTTGAAATTCAAGTCGAGCAGGATGTCCACACCCGGGCCGGCGCCTTCGCGCAATGCTTCCAGGTGCATGACCAGGTTGCGCAGCACGCCGCGCTCGACGTTGAGTCCGGGTTCGAAGGGCACGCCGAATCCCGGGCGCCAGCCGCGTACGCCTTTTTTGTCCTTGTCGTATGCAAAGATGTTGGTCTTCAGCGCGGTGAATCCTTTTTCGCGGACTTCGCGGCCGATCGCCTTGACGCCGTCGAGATCCGTGATTGCCGGATTGTAGTGGGTCGGGTGATTGATGCGCCAGGTGGCGCAATGCGACCAATACACGCGGATGCGGTCGCGGATCTTGCCGCCCAGCAGTTCGTAAACCGGCACTCCCAGCCCGCGGGCCTTGGCATCGAGCAGCGCGTTCTCGATCGCGCCCATGGCGAGTGCGACGATGCCGCCGGAAGCAGGGCGGGTGGCGCTCTGGAGTTCCGCATAAATGCGCTCGTGCGCGCCGACTTCCCGGCCGATGACTCGCGTTGACAGCCGTTCGATGACGGCTCCCACGCCGGGCGCGCCGAACCCTTCGTCGTATTCGCTCCAGCCGACGATGCCGGTATCGGTGGTGAGCTTGACGAAGTGATAGTTGCGCCAGCCCGCGTCGCAGGACAGGGTCTCGATGCCCTTGACTTTCATGGGCTCCTTTTCTGCCGAATCGGCCTGTTTTATGAATTGCCGCAAGCTTACACGGCCCGCGGTCGTTACGATCGCCGCCGCCAATCGTGAGACTTCACCTTTTGCCCAGGCACGTCGCGGATCTTGCGGGCGACGGGCATGAATTGCTGCCACAATGGGCCTAGCCGGACGAGGCGAAGGGACCGTGCTGTCTGCCGACAGCCGTGTTTCGTGCGGGCGGTGCTGCACTCGCATCCTGAACATACGGGGTGCCGGGCGCGATGCTTCACAGGGACAAGAAAATGAAAAGGCCTGAGTCTGCCTGGCACATCGTTATTTGCGTGACCTCGGTTTATGTCGCTTTGCTGCTCAATACCACGGAAGCGGCCCGCCGGTTCGCGGCCCACCAGGCGAACTACGAAAGCCCGGTTCGGCTGGTCGCCCTCGAACTACTCCTGATCCTTTTTACCACCGGTGCGTTGTTTTACCTTGCCAGCCTCGCCGGCCGCGTGATTTTCAAGAGCGTGGTGGCGTTCGTTTTGGTTTTTTCCGCTGTATCCGCGTACTACATGATTTTTTTCCATGTCGTCATCGGATTCGGCATCGTTCAGGCAACATTGACCACAGACGTAGACCTTTCAAGGGAAGCGGTGGGGGCGGGCGTCGTCGCCTTTGTCCTGCTCTTGGGCATCCTGCCCGCTGCAGGCATTGCGGTGACCCGACTGACCACGGAAACACTCGCGGGCCGGATCGTCATGCTGGCCGTGTGCGGCTCGATGGCTTCGCTCATCGTATTTGTCTATCCGGGCGCTCCGCAAAACATTGCCGGACACACGCAACCGCAGATGGCGAGTCCGCTCGGGGTGGTGATGCATTCCTATGTGCCGAGCAACTGGGTCACCGGGCTTGCCATGTCGGGACTGAGCAAGTATGAAAGCGCCGTCCGGCGCACGCGACTCATGGACCCCGCGAAAAATTTCACCTACAGGGCAGGAACAGACCTGGACGGGACCTACCTTGTGATCGTCATTGGCGAATCGGCCCGCTACGACCGCATGGGCATTCTCGGGCATTCCAGATCGAATACACCGGAAATGGCCAGGACTGCCAACCTGGTTTCGATGCAAGCGACCTCGTGCAATACTTCCACCAAGCTGTCTTTGCAATGCATGTTCGTGAGGCCGGAGGCCGTCGACGACGGTGGAGTTTCGGGAATGCAGTCGATCAGCGAGGAAATGGTGTTCACCGTGCTGAAAAAACTCGGATTCACCAGCGAACTGTTTGCGATGCAGGGTGAGGTGTGGTTTTACAACAGCGTGGACCCCAACGACTACAAGCACCGTGAAATCATCTACGCGCGGGATGAAAACATCGGCAAGCCGGTCGACGATTTGCTGCTCATCCGCGAACTCGGGGAATCGATCGCCCGCCATCCGCGGGGCAGGCATCTGGTGATTCTGCACACCAAGGGATCCCATCATCTTTACACCGAGCGCTATCCGCGGTCGTATGCCTGGTATCAGCCGGAGTGCGCCAGTACCAATGTGCCGTGCGTTCGGGAGGAACTGCTCAACTCGTACGACAACAGCATTGCCTACACCGATCACTTTCTGGGGCAGGTCATCGGCAGCCTGAAAGACAAGAAGGCGATGGTGATCTATACCTCGGACCACGGGGAGTCGATCTCGGACGAAGCGCATTTGCATGGCACGCCGAAACACATGGCGCCGCCGGAGCAGCGCATGGTTCCGCTGATGATCTGGGCGTCGAAGCCATTGCTGAAGAATCCGCCCGATGCACTGCGTTTCTCCGACCTGCGGGCAAGGAAGGAAAAAATGGCGTATCACGAATATCTGTTCGATTCCATGCTCGGTTGCCTCGGAATCGAGTCCGACGACGGCGGCATCAACCAGAGCAGAAACCTGTGCGCGGGCAAAACGCCCCTCGTCGCGCAGCGGGACGAGGTGACGCGGTAGGCTCACGGTCGAAGCGGCGCGAGCAGGAAATCAGCACTGTCCGGCCAAGTCGCGCACAATACGACCTTGCCAGTTTGCGAGAAGGTCATTGCGCCATGATTCCATTTTCCATACTTGATCTTTCCCCAATTCCACAAGGCGCGAGCGCGACCGTGGCGTTGCGCAATACGCTGGAACTCGCGCAGCGCGCGGACGCACTGGGCTACAAGCGTTACTGGCTGGCCGAGCATCACAACATGCCGGGCATCGCGAGCGCCGCGACTTCGATCGTCATAGCCCACGTCGCCGGGGGCACGAAGACCCTGCGCGTTGGATCGGGCGGCATCATGCTGCCCAATCACTCGCCGCTGGTGATCGCCGAGCAGTTCGGCACACTCGCGTCTCTGTACCCGGGCCGCATCGATCTTGGCCTGGGCCGCGCGCCGGGGACGGACATGCTCACGGCGCGCGCGCTGCGGCGCACGATGGAAGACAGCGCCGAGCAATTTCCGCAGGACGTCCTGGAGTTGCAGAATTATTTCGCCGAGGCGCAAACCGGCCAGCACATCCGCGCGGTGCCGGGCGCGGGACTCGAGGTTCCGATCTGGCTGCTGGGTTCCAGTCTGTTCAGTGCGCAACTCGCGGGCATGCTCGGCCTGCCGTTTGCCTTCGCTTCGCATTTCGCCCCCGATCTCATGAGGCAGGCTCTGGACATCTACCGCGAACGGTTCGAGCCGTCGAAACAGTTGGACCGGCCGTACGCCATGCTTGGCGCCAATGTACTGGTGGCCGATACGGATAAACAGGCGCGCTACCAGTTCACCTCACAGCAACAATCCTTCATCAATCTGCGCCGGGGTTCGCCGGGCCAGGTGCCGCCGCCCATTGACGACATCGGGACTTACTGGTCGCCCGTCGAGAAGGCGATGGTGGAACGTTCGCTCGCCGTTTCGTTCGTGGGTTCTGCGGAGACGGTCGCCGCAGGGCTCGTGCCCTTTCTCGAATCGCTGCAGCCTGACGAACTCATGATCACGGCGCACATCTACGATCAGGCCGCGCGCCTGCGCTCGATTGATCTGATCGCGCAAGTGCGCGACAGGCTGGGCTCTGCCGGTGGGCTGGCCAGGGCCCCATGGGTTAGACTGGGCGATGAACAGGCACGCGGATCACAGACCATGGGACTGACCAAACTTCTCGGCATCGAACTGCCGATCATTCAGGCGCCTATGGCGGGTGCCCAGGCCAGCGCAATGGCGATTGCCGTTTCGAACGCCGGCGGCCTCGGTTCCCTGCCTTGCGCCATGCTCACGGCGGACGGCTTGCGCACAGAGCTGGAGGCGATCAAGGCGCAGACGGGCAAACCTTTCAACGTCAATTTCTTCTGCCACGCAGCGCCCGTTGCCGATGCCGGACGCGAAACCGCCTGGCGCGCGGCGCTCACGCCTTATTACCAACATTTCGGGATCGATCCCGCAACCATTCCGACCGGGCCGGGGCGTGCGCCGTTCAGCGCCGGGTTCGCTGACGTGCTGGAAGAGTACCAGCCGGAGGTGGTGAGCTTTCATTTCGGCCTGCCGGCTGCGGATCTGTTGAAGCGAGTGAAGTCCTGGCGCTCGAAGATCTTCTGCTCGGCGACGACGGTCGAGGAAGCGCTCTGGCTCGAAGCGCATGGCGTTGATGCGGTCATCGCGCAAGGCGTGGAAGCCGGCGGGCATCGCGGCATGTTCCTGTCCGATGACCTGAGCACCCAGGTCGGCACGTTCGCGTTGCTGCCTCAGGTCGTGCGCGCTGTGAAAGTTCCGGTGATCGCCGCCGGCGGCATTGCGGATGCGAAAGGCGTTGCCGCCGCGCTGGCGCTGGGCGCGGCCGCGGTGCAGATCGGCACCGCCTATCTGTTGTGTCCTGAAGCCACCATCTCCGCGGTGCATCGCAAGGCACTGAAAAGCGAAGCCGCGCGTCACACGGCGCTGACGAATCTGTTCACCGGCAGGCCGGCGCGCGGCATCATGAACAGGGTCATGAGGGAACTCGGCCCCATCAGCAAACTGCCCCCTGCATTCCCCCTGGCCACTTCGGCCATCGTTGCCTTGCGCGCCAGGGCCGAGGCCGAGGGCTCGGGAGATTTCTCTCCGTTGTGGTCGGGCCAGAATGCGACCGGGTGCAAGGAAATCCCGGCGGCGCAGTTGACCCGGGAACTGGCCGGCTGCTAGCCGGTACTTAATAGCCGAATGGCACTACTGACTCAGTTTCATCACGAAGGTCGCGAAGGAACACGAAGAAAGCGAAGAGAGGATGGAAATTGCCAACGCCTCGAAACTATCGATGGTTCGGCTGCGATGACATTTCGAATACGATGAAACTCCGACGCCTTTCGTTTTTCTTCGTGATCTTCGTGTCCTGGTGGTGAGACTTAAAAATTCGTGGTGAGAGAGAACACCATGGGAGATAAATTGCTCCAGGGGGATACGGCGCTGGTCACGGGCGCTGCATCGGGCATCGGTCGTGGCATCGCGGCTGCACTGGCAAGAGAGGGCGCGCGGGTCGCGCTCGGCGACATCGACCTGCGGCGCGGGGAGGAAGCGGCCGCCGCATTGCGAGGGGAAGGCTGCGACGCGAGATTCATTGCCGCCGACCTTGCGGCGCCGGATGGTGCCGACACGTTCTTGAACAGCGCCGTGGAACAAATCGGCACGCCGTCCATTTTCGTGCATGCCGCGAGTCCCGGGCGCCTGGAGGGCGACAATATCCTCGACGTCAGCGTCGACACGTGGGATCGGATGCTTGCGGTGAATCTGCGATCCGGGTTTCTGCTTGCGCGAGGCATCGGCCGGCGCATGATGAAGGAGGGCGTGCGCGGCCGCATGCTGTTCATCACCTCGCTGCATGCGGATGCGCCGCGCAATTTGCCCCACTACAGCGCCTCGAAAGCGGGACAGACCATGGTAATGAAGGAGCTCGCCAGGGCGCTGGGCCCGCACGGCATTCGCGTCAACGCCATTGCGCCCGGAGCAATTCCGGGCGGCGGCTTCGACGCAAGCGGCGCGGGTATCGAACGATTGATCCGCTGTACCAGCCTGCGCCGCCTGGGGACACCGGATGAAGTGGCAGGCATGGCGCTGGCGCTTCTCGTCGACCGCTTCTCTGCCTACGTGACCGGCACTACGGTCGTCGTCGACGGCGGCATCGCACTGCACAACTGGATCGAACCCGTCGAACTCTGATTTGCGTCGCGGTCTTGTGGAATCGCATGATCGCCCTCATTTCACGATTATTCCGCATGTCCCCTAACGGTAACCAGATATGACAAGTTTTCTGCAAGCACGGCGCACCGGTCTCACCCTCGCCACCATTTTCGTCTCTGCATTCTTCGCCTTGGCGCTGTTGGCGCAGGACGCCGACGCGGGGAGGCTGGGCGGCGGTAAGTCCTTCGGCAAGCAATCGTCCACTTACAACCAGAGGCAAGCGCTGCCTCCCTCGAAGCCCGCTCAGGATGCTTCGAAAGCGGCGCCGGCTCCGGCTGGTACGCCCGCACCCCAACCGGCCGGTAATCGCTGGTTCGGGCCCCTCGCCGGCATTGCCGCCGGATTGGGCATCGGCATGCTCCTGTCGCACTTCGGGCTCGGCGGTGCGTTCGCCGATGGCCTAGGCAGCATGATCGTGATCGGACTGCTGTTGTTCGCGGGGGTATTCATCTGGCGCATGCTTCGCCGCAGCACGGCTTCGCCCGATGCCATGCGGCCCGTGGAACCGGCGTATGCGACGTCGGCGCAGCCGTTGGCCAATTCCAGTCGCGCAGGTGTGAGCGTGCTTGGTGCGCCACTGCCGGGTGCGCCTTCGGTACCGGCAAACACCGGGGTGCCTTGGGGCGTCCCAGCGGATTTCGACGTGGCCGGTTTCCTTCGCATCGCCAAGGTGCAATACCTGCGCATGCAGGCTGCGTGGGACGAAAAGAATCTAGCCGATATCCGCGAGTTCACCTCGCCCGAAGTGTTCGCCGAGATCAAAATGCAGTTCGACGAAGAAAAGGGTGCAGTCCACAAGACCGAAGTCATCAACCTCGATGCCACCCTGCTCGGCATCGAGACCGGGCCAACCGAGTATCTTGCCAGCGTGCGTTTCTCGGGTTCGATGCGCGAGAACCAGGCCGCGGCTGTGCCGTTCGAGGAGGTCTGGAACCTCGGCAAGCCGGTCGACGGCCGCAGCGGCTGGCTGCTCGCCGGTATACAGCAAGTGCAATGAGCACCTGAGCGACCAAATCCGCCCGGGCCCGAAGTGCGTTCGGTTTGTCGGGCAGGGCGCGCTCAGGGATGAGCCTGCGAAATCTAATAGTGGAAAAGAACAGCGCGGGAATTCTGCTCTACCGCAATTGTTCCGGAACGGTGGAAGTGCTGATCGTCCATCCCGGCGGTCCATTCTGGGCGAAGAAGGACGCCGGCGCCTGGTCGATTCCGAAAGGCGAATTCGAAGAAGGGGTGGATCCGCTCGAAGCAGCCAGACGCGAATTCCTCGAAGAAACCGGCTCTCCGAGATGAACTGAGTGACAAACTCGGCATCACTGCGGCCTGAGCGGTGAATCCGCAAATATCGCGCCCTGTCGGTGTAAGCGGACTCACACCCGGCGTTGCTTTAGATACACTCGGACTCGATGCCTTGCCGTGCGGCCGGCATCGAGTCGTTCCGCGCGGCGTTCCAAAATTGATGGAGAAAGCATGAAAATGGTGATCGCACTGCTCATGGCCCTTGGACTGTTGTCCGCATGTATCATCGAACCCGGGCATCACGAACGTGAAAAGGGCGGCGATTTCTGTCCTCCCGGACAGGCGAAGAAAGGCAACTGCTGATCCTGAACCGGCGACTGCGGATCGCGGGCGAAGCAAGTCTTTCTGCGGCCTAAGCTGTGCGTTTCAGAAAATCCACCAGCAACGCGCTTACTTTTTCCGGCTGTTCCTGCTGCACCCAGTGCCCGGCGCCGTCGACCAGATGGCAGCCGAGCATGTTGGTGACGGCCTCTTTCTGCATGGTGATCATGTCTCCACCGGGCCGCTGATAGATTCCCCAATCGCTTTTTCCGGCTATGAAGCATGACGGCACGTCGATCGTGCGGCCGGAGAAAAGTTTCAAGTCGGCCGTATTGGCACCGCTGGTATTGGTCCGGTACCACTGCAGGCCACCCTGATAACCGTTCCTGCCGTACTCTTCGGCGTAGACAGCCATCTCGCGGTCGGGCAGCCATTTGTTCGCGGCGATCTCGGCCGCTGAGGGCATTTCCCTGGCCACGGTTTGCGCCATGTTTTCGCCAAGGTCCATGATGTAATAGGTCGGCATTTTCTCCAGCTCGCCGGCCGTCCACGACTTCAACGCAAACGGCTGGTTCTGCTTCCAGTCCGCGCTTTTGTGGTGGTAGTAGGCGCGCATGAACGCGTGGACGCCCTGCGGGCATTTCCACATGTCGTCGTTGGCGGGCCGTGTCGAGTAGTACCACTGGTAATGTTTGCGCGGACGTTTCAGGGCGGCCAGATCGTCGTGGATGCTGTCGCGCATTTTCTTCGGGCCTTCCATGTCGGTATTGGACGGCAGGGTCGGCGCCCCTGAAAACGGCGCGCTCATCATCGCCACAGAACGGAATACATCCGGCCGGATCAATGAACACCATGCCGCGACATGGGAGCCGGCGTCGTGGCCGAACACCCCGCTTGCCGACTTGTATCCCATCGCTGCGACCAGCCCCAGGATGTCGCGCACGAGGTTGAGCATGCGGAAGGACGCAAGGTCGCCGTCATAGTCGCCGTCCCACCCGGTCGTGCGCCCGTAACCGCGCTGGTCCGGCGCGACCACGTGATAGCCCGCCGCGGCCAGCGGCAGCATGACTTTTCTCCAGCTATAGGCCAGTTCCGGAAAACTGTGCAGCAGCAATACCAATGGACGGTTCGCCGTTTCGTGGCCGGCTTCCAGGATATGCATGCGCAGGCCGTTGTTGTTGTCTACGAAGCGGCTGCGTAGGCCGGACGGCAGAAAGGATTGCGGGAGCGGAGGAAGCTGGGTCATGGCTGTCTTTTGTACGAGTCGGTCAGGAAGCAAACCATAGCAAAAAGCAGCCGGCTTGGGGTTGGTTAGGGCCAGTTCAAGAACCTCGCGCTCACCGCGGATACCCTACGCGCGTAGCAAGTCGGAGTACCCTTTTAGGACGCAGAGGACGCGGAGGAAGGGCAGGAGGAAAACAACCCAGGTAAATATCATGCATCGATGGTCGATCTGGTGCCGACGCCGCTTCTAGTCCCTGTTTGTTCTTCCTCTCCTGGTTTTCCTCCGCGTCCTTTGCGGTGAGTGCGTGGATTGAGCGCCGGAGAAAGCAATTTCCTCCAAGTCGGGCAATCGTGGCAAGTGCTACGATCGCGCCATCATGACGACACGCGGTTATGCACTATTCGACACGGCGATCGGGCGCTGCGGCATTGCGTGGAACGAACGCGGCATCGTCGCCGTGCAACTGCCTGAATCGCGCGACATCGAGACCCGCGCCCGCCTGCTGCGGCACCACCCCGACGCGATCGAAGCGCCGCCACCGCCCGACATCCAGCGTGCGCTGGACAGCATCGTTTCCCTGATGGCCGGCGAAGAGGCAGACCTGTCCCACGCGGTGCTCGACATGCAGCGCGTGCCGCCGTTTCATCGCAAGGTTTATGAAGCGGCGCGGTCCGTGCCCCCGGGGGCGACGCTGTCCTACGGCGAGGTCGCGAAACAACTGGGTTCGGGCGGCTCTGCCCGCGCGGTGGGCCAGGCGCTCGGACGCAATCCTTTCGCGATTGTGGTTCCCTGCCATCGCGTGCTCGCGGCGGATGGCAGGATCGGCGGCCTCTCGGCCAACGGCGGTATCGCGACCAGGTTGCGCATGCTTTCCATCGAAGCCGCGCGTGCGAGCGGGCAGAGCGCGCTGTTCGAAGGTGACGGGGTATTCGGCTTCGATCCGGATGTCGCAGTTGCGCACCTGCGTAATGCCGATCCGGTACTAGCGAAATTCATCGATGCGGTCGGGCCGTTTCGCATGCGGTTGCGCGGGGCACGCAGCATTTTCGTGGCGCTTGCCGAAGCGATCGTCTACCAACAACTGAACGGCAAAGCCGCTGCCTCCATTTTCGCGCGGGTCTGCGTCCTGTTTCCCATTACGCAAGGCTTGAATGCCGAACTGATCCTGCGAACTTCGGACGCGAAACTCCGCGCGGCCGGCCTTTCCACCAACAAGATGCTTTCGATCCGCGATCTCGCGCGTAAAACTGTCGATGGGAAAATTCCCACGCTCGCCGAAGCACATCGCATGGAGGACGAAGAACTGATCGAGCGTCTTACGCTGGTGAGAGGCATCGGCCGCTGGACCGTGGAAATGCTGCTGATCTCGCGTCTGGGCCGTCCGGACGTTTGGCCGGTGGACGACTACGGCATTCGCGCCGGCTTCGCTGCGCTCCATCGCAAGCGCAAATTTCCCTCGCCAAAGGACCTGGTCAAGCCGGGCGCCAAATGGAAACCGTATCGCTCCGTCGCGAGCTGGTACCTCTGGCGTGCCGCTGACCTCGCAAAAAAATAGAGAATCCGTGAATGTCGTAAGGCCGTGAATATCGTGAATCCGTGAATGTCGTGAATGCGGTAAGGGCACTAGATCTTCTAGTTGTCCCGACATTCACGGTCCGGCCTTTACGACATTCACGATATTCACGCATTCACGACATTCACGGCCTTCACGGCCTTTACGACATTCACGATGTTCACGCTCTTTACGGCAGTCACGATAGTCACGACGTCACGGCAGTCACGGCCCTTACGGCCTTTCCGCCATTCACGGCTGAACTACCTATCGACCGTCATCCCCATATTCAGGTACGGTACGGTCTGCGCATCTTGAATCCTTCGCATTTTAATCTCCATGTTGCAATCGCTTAAACGCTGGCTGGAAGGCCTTTCGTCCATTGCCCGTCGAATTTTCGTGCGACTTACCTTCCGTCCATCGGGGCGCTGGGTGGAGGGCGGCCATTCGGAGTCGCATCGCAGGCTGCTTTTTTTCGCGCTCCCGCAGTCGGGGCGTCATTACTACCTGTATCTGCCGGGGCGATATGCCGCCACGAAATCATGGCCGCTGCTGGTGATGCTCCATGGCTGCAAACAAGATCCCGTGACCTTTTCCAGCGGCACGCGCATGAACCAGCTCGCCGACCAGCAGGGGTTCCTGGTGCTGTATCCGGAACAGAAAAGATTGGCCAACGTCTTTCGATGCTGGAACTGGTTCGATTCCGCCGCGCTCCGGGCCGATGGTGAAGCCGCGCTGATCGCCGGCATGGTGCGCGAAGTCACCGCCACCTACGGGGTCGATCCGACCCGCGTCTACATCGCCGGGCTTTCCGCCGGTGGGGCGATGACGAGCGTCATGGCAAGTTGCTACGGAAATCTTTTCGCCGCCTGTGCAGTGCATTCCGGCCTGATGTATCGGGCGGCCGAATCGGTCTCCGAAGCGACGAAGGCCATGAAGCACGGTTCGCGCGCCTCTCCGGAGAACACGGCCCGGCAGGCGATAGCGCAGAAAGACTTCGCCTTCGTGCCCGCATTGGTGATACACGGCAACAAGGACGGGACAGTCAATCCGGTGAACGCCGATCAGGTGGTTGAACAGTTCATGGCAATGGCGGCGCTTTCTGGCGACAAGGCCGAGTTGACGGAGTTCACCAGCAGCGAGCATGGCGGCGGACGCTATCCCTACGAAATACGCGAATACCGACGCGGGGACAAGCTGCTGCTGAAAAAAATATCAGTGGAGGGTCTGGACCATGCCTGGAGCGGGGGCAACGCAGAGCATGCGTTCAACGACCCGAATGGTCCGGATGCAAGCCGGATGATCTGGGAATTCTTTACCGACTTCCAGCGCAGCGGACAGGAAGCTGCGGAGACGGTAGACATGAAACAGGCATAACGAAGAATACTGTGTCTGTAGTCAGACAAGATTGATGGGCCGTGTCTGCGAGGACTATCCATGACTGCTATTTACGAAGGCGGCTGCGTGTGCGGCGACGTTCGCTACCGCGTCACAGGCAATCCGGTTATCGCGACAGTGTGCCACTGCAAGTTCTGCCAGAAACGCACCGGCAGCGCTTTTTCGCAGCCCGTCGTGTTCAAGGTAGAGCAGGTCGAGTTCTCCGACGGTCAGCGAACGATTTACGAGCATCGATCCGATGAGAGTCATCGCTGGTTACGCATGGAATTCTGTCCCCGGTGCGGCACGACAGTAGCGTGGCGCGCGGAGAGACGGCCGGGAACGATCGGCATCGCCGGTGGCACGTTCGACGATCCGAACTGGGTGAAGATCCAGCGGCACATCTGGACGCGCTCGGCGCAGCGATGGTCGCGGATCCCGGCCGACCTGGAATGTTTCGAAAAAGGCTCGCCGACCTAGGAATTTCTGCGTGTCCATTGCAACGATGTATTCATTTAATTTTCTCTCAGTAGAGACGTAGGGAGACAAGCAAGATGTTCGAAGGATTCGAGCGCCGCCGCATTCAAGTCGGCGAGGTGACGATCAACTGCGTCACCGCGGGCAAGGGGCCGCCGCTGCTCCTCCTGCACGGTTATCCGCAAAACCTCGCCATGTGGGCAAAGGCCGCGCCGTTTCTGGCTGAACAGTTCACCGTGGTCTGCGCGGACTTGCGCGGCTATGGCGATTCATCGAAGCCGAAGTGCGCACCGGACAACAGCAATTACGCGTTCCGGGCGATGGCTGCGGACCAGGTCGCGGTGATGAGGCAACTGGGCTTCGATCGTTTCCATGTCGTGGGCCACGATCGCGGCGGCCGCACCGCTCACCGCATGGCGCTCGATCATCCCAATGCCGTGGCTTCGCTCGCCGTGCTGGACATCGTGCCGACCTGGACCATGTTCATGGATACAACGCGCCAGATAGCCGGCACCTACTGGCATTGGTATTTCCTGTCGCAGCCCGCGCCGTTCCCGGAGCACATGATCGGCCTCGACCCGGATTTCTTTTACGAGACCTGCCTGGTCGGATGGGGTGCCACGCGCGTGGAAGACTTCGACGCCGAAATGCTGGCCGAGTACCGCCGCTGCTGGCGCGATCCGGCCATGATTCACGGAACCTGCTCGGATTACCGTGCGGCCGCCACGATCGATCTCGAACATGATGGCGCTGACCTCGACAGGAAGGTGCTCTGCCCGACCCTGGCGTTTTTCGGTGCGAACGGCAGCATGGCGAAGAATTTCGACATACCGGCCGAATGGCGCAAGCGTTGCGCGAATGTAAAGGTCGAGTCGCTGCCGGGCGGGCATTTTTTCATCGACCAGTTCCCCGAGGGGACGGCTCGCGTCATTGCGCGCTTTATAGGGGACGTGCGCTAGGACTCACGAAGGCGCGAGATAGGTTTCGCGCAAGGTCTTTTCTATAAAGGCGCGCGCCTCCTCGATCACGAAGGGCTCGCCGTCGGAAAGTTTCTCCGCGTATTCGAAGAACGGCACGAATAGTTGGCCCTGGTCGACGGGCTTTTTCAACTGGAACCCGCCGTGCTCGTTTATTTCTTTCCATGCCGCGCGGACTTCGGCCCAGTACGGTTCGGTTTTCTCGAAGTAGGCTTTTCCCGCCGAAAAGTCGTAGTCCCTGATGCGTTCGTAGCGCGACACGCCGTATTCCCGCGCCAGATAGGGGAGGGTTTCGCGCGGTTTTCCGGTGTCGTCGAGCGCGAGCTTCAGGTTGTTTTCTTCCTGCATCCAGCCGGTCGGCGTGATGGTGTGGCGGTTGGTTCCCACCAGAACCTTGTAATCGGCGCGCACGCTCCATTCGCGGCGCGGAAGGGGTCGCCAGGTTTCATCGCTGATCCAGGTTGAGA
>JANXVW010000214.1 GCA_025351455.1 Betaproteobacteria bacterium
GGGATTGCGCCAGCGGGCCAAGGCATTGAATGCCTTTTTGCACGACATCTACCATGGCCAGGAAATACTGCGCGCCGGCCACATTCCGAAGGAACGCGTAACCGAGAACAAGCAGTTCCGCCCGGAAATGGTCGGCCTCGATGTGCCCGGCGGAATCTATGCGCACGTCGCCGGGATCGACCTGGTGCGCGCGGGAGCGGGGGAATACTACGTGCTGGAAGACAACCTGCGCACTCCTTCTGGCGTGTCCTACATGCTGGAGAACCTGCGCAGCGTCTCGCCAAGCGGCGTGGAGAATCCGACCGTCGTGGTCCTGACGCCGGGCCAGTTCAACAGCGCCTATTTCGAACATGCCTTCCTGGCGCAGCAGATGGGTATCGAACTGGTGGAAGGCCCCGACCTGTTCGTTCGCGACGACACCGTCTACATGCGCACGACCAGCGGGCCGCAACGCGTGGACGTGATCTATCGCCGCATCGATGATGATTTCCTCGACCCGCAGGCGTTCCGCGCCGATTCGATGCTCGGCGTGCCCGGACTGGTGGAAGCTTATCGCAAGGGCAAGGTTACGCTCGCCAATGCCATCGGCACCGGCGTGGCGGACGACAAGTCGATCTATCCCTATGTACCGGAGATGATCCGCTTCTACCTGGGCGAGGAGCCGCTGCTCACCAACGTGCCGACCTATCAGTTAAGTTTCAAGGACGACCTCGCCTACGTGTTGGCGCACCTGGCCGAACTCGTGGTCAAGGAAGTGCACGGATCGGGCGGTTACGGAATGCTGATCGGGCCGACATCCACCGAACGCGAGCGCGAGGCCTACCGGCAGCGCATCCTCGATTCACCGGAGAAATTCATCGCCCAGCCGACCCTGTCGCTGTCCACGTGCCCGATTTTCGTCGAGCAGGGCGTCGCCCCGCGTCACATCGATTTGCGTCCTTTCGTGCTGTCGGGCAAGGAAGTGATGATGGTCCCGGGTGGCCTGACGAGGGTCGCGTTGCGCGAGGGCTCTCTGGTGGTGAATTCCTCGCAAGGCGGCGGAACGAAAGATACTTGGATCGTGGAGGCGTGACTGACGTGACTATCGTGACTGTCGTAAAGACCCTCCGGCCCCTACGTCGTCACGCAGTCACGTCGTCACGCAGTCACGGCATTTCATGCTGAGCCGCACCGCCTCGAACCTCTACTGGATGGCGCGATATGTCGAGCGCGCGGAGAATACCGCGCGCATCCTCGACGTGGCTTACCGCATGTCGCTCATGTCGCAGGGGTCCGAGACGCAGGAGTCGGAATGGCTGGCTCCGCTCAACATTTCCGGCACGCTGTACCCCTTCGAGGGGCGCTACAGCACGGTGACCGCACGCGACGTGATGATGTTCATGGCGCTCGATCCGGAAAATCCCGGATCGATCATCTCGTGCGCCAAGGCGGCGCGGGAGAATGCGCGTGCCGTGCGCGGCAACGTGACCTCCGAAATGTGGGAAGTGCTCAACTCCACCTGGCTGGAATTGCAGCACCTCACCGAAGACCGGCTGACGGGCGACGGCGCGCTGACTTTCTTCGACTGGGTCAAGGAGCGTTCCCACCTTTTCCGCGGTGTTACGGTTGGCACGGCACTCAAGGACGGCGCTTTCCATTTCAACCGCCTCGGCACCTTCCTGGAACGCGCCGACAACACCGCGCGCATACTCGACGTGAAGTATCACGTGCTGCTGCCCAAGGTGGAGGATGTGGGTGGCGCCGTCGATTACTATCAGTGGGCGGCAGTGTTGCGCTCGGTGTCCGCGTTCGAGTCCTACCGCAAAGTATATCGCGACGTGATTACGCCGCTGCGGGTCGCCGAACTGCTGATCCTGCGCCGGGACATGCCGCGCTCGCTGCACGCCTGCATGGAAGAGTCGTATGAAATCTTCCAGACGATCACCACCCCATACTCCGGCGAAGCCCTGCGCCGTGCGGGAGAATTGCATGCCGGCCTGCGCTTCGGGCGCATCGACACGATCTTCAGCGCCGGATTGCACGAATACCTGACGGACTTCCTGGACCGGCTGCAGGAGCTGGGCGACGAAGTCAACCGCAGCTTTTTTAATGTTGCCTACGCGTGAACGGGGCAGCTATGCAGCTGGGTTATCATGTCGCTCCCCGATATATGGAACGTCCATGACTTACTGTGTAGCCATCAAACTGGATTCCGGAATGCTGTTTGCCTCGGATTCCCGCACCAACGCCGGCGTCGATCACATCGCCACCTTCAGCAAGATGAGGATCTTCGAGAAAAGGGACGAGCGCATGTTCGTGATCCTGTCGTCCGGAAACCTGGCCGTGACCCAGGGTGTGATGAACATCCTGGACCGCCACAAGCACCTGGAGGCGGACAAGGAGTCGATCTGGAATGTGGGCAGCCTGTTCGACGTGGCCACCCTGGTTGGCGACGCGTTACGCGATATCCAGCGGCGCGACGGACCCTATCTCGCGCAAAGCAACATCGATTACAACGCCACGTTGCTGCTCGGCGGTCAGGTCAAGGGCGAAGAGCCGCGCCTGTTCAACATCTATGCGCAGGGCAACTTCATCGAGGCGCTGTCCGACACCATCTATTTTCAGGTGGGGGAAAGCAAGTACGGCAAGCCAATCCTGGACCGCGTATTGAGCAGTGCGACGCCGTACCAGGAAGCGGCAAAATGCGCGCTGATTTCCTTCGATTCGACCATTCGCAGCAACATTTCAGTCGGCCTGCCGATCGACCTGGCGTGGTATCCGCGCGATTCGCTGCGCATGGGCATGCAAAAACGCATCGGCGAGGGCGATGCGTACTTCTCCATGATTCGCCAGAGCTGGGGCGGCGGCATGCGCAAGCTGTTCGCCGAACTTCCCAATCCCGACTGGCTGTCGTGATGCAGGAAAGGCGTGAGGGGCGAGAGGCGAGGGGTGAGGGGTGCGCCGTCGCGGATTCGAATCCACGATTTTTTGCCAATCACCAGTCACCAATCGCCAGTCACCGCCGTTCATGACCATCCGAGTTGCACTTACCCACGAGACGACGTACAGCTTCGATCGCGCGGTCAACCTGTCGCCGCATGAGATCCGGCTGCGGCCGGCACCGCACTGCCGCACACCGATCAACAGCTATTCGCTGACGGTTACCCCGAAGAATTTCACCAACTGGCAGCAGGATCCGTTCGGCAACTGGGTGGCGCGGCTGGTCTTCCCGGATAAAGCCACCGAGCTGAAGGTCACGGTCGACCTGGTGGCCGACATGACGGTCATCAATCCCTTCGATTTTTTCGTCGAGAAGTACGCCGAAACTTTTCCCTTCGCTTATCCGGAAACCCTGCTCAAGGAATTACAGCCCTTCCTCGAAACGGAGCAACCCGGAGCGCTGCTTGCGAACTGGCTGACTGCGTTCCGACGCGAGGTGCTTACCGGGAAACTGGCGATCGTCGACATGCTGGTCGCGGCGAACTCGCGCCTGCAGGGCAACATTGGCTACATCGTGCGCATGGAGCCCGGCATCCAGGCCTGCGAGGAGACGCTGGCACTGCGCCGCGGTTCCTGCCGCGATTCCGCGTGGCTGCTGGTGCAGATTTTCCGTCATCTCGGCCTCGCTGCGCGCTTTGCTTCTGGTTATCTGGTGCAACTGACCGCGGACGTCAAATCACTCGACGGCCCGCACGGACCGGCCAAGGATTTTACGGACTTGCACGCCTGGACCGAGGTTTACATCCCTGGCGCAGGCTGGGTCGGCCTCGACCCGACTTCGGGCCTGTTCGCGGGCGAAGGGCACATTCCGCTTGCATGCACGGCAGCGCCCTCGAGTGCTGCGCCGGTCATCGGCTTTACCGACAAGTGCGAAGTGACGTTCGGCTTCCGCATGGAGCTGTCGCGCATCCACGAGGATCCGCGCGTGACGCTGCCTTACAGCGAGAGCCGCTGGACTGAAATCGATGCGCTTGCGCGCAAGGTCGACACCCAGCTCTCGGCCTGGGACGTGCGCCTGACGATGGGGGGTGAGCCGACTTTCGTTTCCATCAACGACATGGAAGGCGCGGAATGGAACACGGCCGCGCTCGGTGAACACAAGCGCAAGCTGGCGGGGGAGTTGTGGTTGCGCATGCGCGAGCAGTTCGCGCCCGGCAGCCTGATGCACGAAGGCCAGGGCAAATGGTATCCGGGCGAGCCCTTGCCGCGCTGGGCGCTGACCTGCCTGTGGCGCACGGACGGCAAACCGCTGTGGCGGGACGCCAGCCTGCTCGCGGCGGATCGCGCCGATGCCGCCATCGGTACGGCGCAGGCGCAGCGTTTCGCCAAGACGCTCGCGATGAAGCTGGGCCTGCATGCGGATTACGTCATTGCGGCCTACGAGGACGTCTGGCAAGTCGCGCAATCCGAGCAGAAGCTGCCGGTCAACATCGATCCGCTGAAATTGAAGCTGGACGATTCCCTGGATCGCAAACGGCTGAGTTCGCTGCTGGGTAAAACGCTTGGCGAGGCGGTGGGTTACGTGCTGCCGCTGAAACCGGAGCCGACCGGACCGAACCAGGGTTGCACCTGGCGTTCGAGCCCCTGGCCGCTCAAGCGCGAGCATCTCTATCTGGTCGGCGGCGATTCGCCGATGGGCTTCCGGCTGCCGCTCGACTCGCTGCCCTGGATTGCGCCGCGCGACGTCGATCCCCTGCATGCCCCGGATCCGTTCCAGCCCCGCGTCGCGTTGCGGGAGGCAGGCGTCGCCGTTGCGGTCAAGGTGAAACCGCTGGCAACGCCCGCGCTCGAAGTCGGCAAGTCGGCCATCGAAATCATTCACACGGCACTGTGCGTGCAGGCGCGCGCAGGCAAGGTGCATGTATTTTTCCCGCCGCTGCAGAATATCGAGGACTGGATTGACCTCGTCGGCGCTGTGGAATCCGTTGCCGCAGAATTGAAGACGCCAGTCGTGCTCGAAGGTTACCTGCCGCCTTTCGATCCGCACATCCGGCGCTTTGCAGTCACGCCCGACCCCGGCGTGATCGAAGTCAACATCCATCCCGCATCGAGCTGGGACGAGTTGAGCAACAACACCCGCATCCTTTACGAACAGGCGCGGCTGACCCGCCTGGGCACAGAGAAATTCATGATCGACGGCCGCCACACCGGCACGGGTGGCGGCAATCACGTCACCATCGGCGGCGCGACCCCGCCCGACAGCCCCCTGTTGCGCCGCCCCGACTTGCTGCGCAGCCTGATCTGTTACTGGCAGAACCATCCGGCCTTGTCCTATTTGTTCTCCGGCATGTTCATCGGCCCGACCAGCCAGGCGCCGCGCGTCGACGAGGCGCGCAACGACAGCCTGTACGAGCTGGAAATCGCCTTCGAGCAGATGCAAAGGAAAAACAAGCCGGGAGAGGAGGTCGCCGAGCCCTGGCTGGTGGACCGCTTGCTGCGCAATCTGCTCGTCGATGTCACCGGTAACACCCATCGCGCCGAATTCTCCATCGACAAACTGTACAGCCCGGACGGACCGACGGGACGCCTCGGCCTGCTGGAATTCCGCGCGTTTGAGATGCCGCCGCACTGGCAGATGAGCCTCGCGCAGATGCTGTTGCTGCGCGCGCTGATCGCGCGCTTCTGGAAAACGCCGTACAACGGCCGCCTCATCCCGTGGAACACCAGCCTGCACGATCGCTTCATGTTGCCGCACTTCATTGCCCAGGACATGCGCGACGTGGTGAACGATCTGCGCGATGCCGGCTACGCATTCCAGATGGACTGGTTCGCGCCGTTCTTCGAATTCCGCTTTCCACGCTACGGCACGCTGTCCTGTGATGGCATGCAGATCGAACTGCGCCAGGCGCTGGAATCCTGGCACGTGCTCGGCGAAGAAGCCTCGGGCGGCGGCATGGCGCGTTATGTCGACTCTTCGGTCGAGCGCATGCAGGTTCGTGCCACGCACATGAACGGCGAGCGCTACATCATCACCTG
>JANXVW010000286.1 GCA_025351455.1 Betaproteobacteria bacterium
CGCCGTTGGCGGTTTTGCCCGTCAGCAGGCGTTCGATACGACCAAAGGCATCGTCCTCGACAATGCGCAACTGGTCCGCCAGATCCTTCTTGTAGCGCTTGAGTTCATCGTCGATGATCTGCGCCGCACGTTTGTCGCGCTCGATGCCTTCACGCGTGAACACCTGCACGTCGATCACCGTGCCGGACATGCCCGAGGGCACGCGCAGCGAAGTATCTTTCACATCGGAAGCCTTCTCGCCGAATATCGCGCGCAGCAGCTTTTCTTCCGGCGTGAGCTGGGTCTCGCCCTTCGGCGTGACCTTGCCCACCAGAACGTCGCCCGCTTCGACTTCCGCGCCGATGGCAACAATGCCCGATTCGTCCAGCCGCCCCAGCATGCCTTCCGACAGGTTGGAGATGTCGCGCGTAATTTCTTCCGGTCCAAGCTTGGTATCACGCGCCACGACCGACAGTTCCTCGATGTGGATCGACGTAAAGCGGTCTTCGGCGACAACTCGTTCCGAAATCAGGATCGAATCTTCGAAGTTGTAACCGTTCCACGGCATGAACGCGACCAGCAGGTTCTGGCCGAGCGCGAGCTCGCCCACATCGGTCGAAGCACCGTCCCCGACGACATCGCCGCGCGCAATCTTGTCGCCGACTTTGACGATGGGACGCTGATTGATATTCGTGTTCTGGTTGGAGCGCGTGTACTTGACCAGGTTGTAGATATCCACACCAACTTCGCCGGCCGAGGTTTCGTCGTCGTTTACGCGAATGACGATGCGCGAAGCATCCACGTAGTCGACCACGCCGCCGCGCAAAGCCTGCACCGCGGTACCGGAATCCACCGCAACCGTGCGTTCGATGCCGGTGCCGACCAACGGCTTTTCCGCCCGCAGACAAGGCACTGCCTGGCGTTGCATGTTCGACCCCATCAATGCGCGGTTTGCATCGTCGTGCTCAAGGAACGGAATCAGCGAAGCGGCCACCGACACGATTTGCGACGGCGCCACGTCCATGTATTCCACGCGATCGCCGGTGGCCAACATGAATTCGTTCTGCGAACGGCAGGAAACCAGTTCATCGAGCAGCTTGCCTTTTTTGTCGATGCCGGCATTGGCCTGGGCGATGACGTACTTGCCTTCCTCGATGGCCGACAGGAATTCGATGTCATCGGTCACGCGGCCGCCGACCACCTTGCGGTACGGCGTTTCGAGAAAGCCGTATTCATTGGTGCGCGCATAAAGTGCCAGCGAGTTGATCAGGCCGATGTTCGGGCCTTCCGGCGTTTCGATCGGGCACACGCGACCGTAATGGGTCGGATGCACGTCGCGAACTTCAAAACCTGCACGCTCGCGCGTCAGGCCTCCCGGTCCAAGCGCCGATACGCGGCGCTTGTGGGTAATCTCGGAAAGCGGGTTGGTCTGGTCCATGAATTGCGAAAGCTGGCTGGATCCGAAAAATTCACGCACCGCCGCTGAAACCGGCTTTGCATTGATCAGATCGTGCGGCATCAGGTTTTCCGACTCGGCCTGAGACAGGCGTTCCTTGACCGCGCGCTCGACCCTCACCAGGCCGGCGCGGAACTGGTTCTCCGCCAGTTCACCGACAGATCGCACGCGGCGATTGCCCAGATGATCGATGTCATCGATTTCCCCGCGACCGTTGCGCAGGTCGATCAGAATCTGGATGACGGAAATGATGTCTTCGTTCGACAGCGTGCCGGCACCGGTCAGCTCATCGCGACCGACGCGGCGGTTGAATTTCATGCGGCCCACCGCAGACAGGTCGTAGCGCTCTTCGGCGTAGAACAGGCCGTTGAACAGCGTCCGCACAGCGTCTTCCGTGGGCGGTTCCCCCGGACGCATCATGCGATAGATCGCGACCTGTGCAGCCAGTTGGTCGGTGGTTTCGTCAGCGCGCAGGGTTTGCGAGATGTAAGGGCCCTGGTCCAGATCGTTGGTATAGATGGTTTCAATCGTATCCACACCGGCTTCGACGATCTTTTTCAGCAGGTCTTCCGTGACTTCGTCGTTCGCGTTAGCGACGATTTCCCCGGTTTCCTTGTTGACCAGGCCATGCCCCAGGGCGCGTCCAATAAGGAAATCTTCCGCGACCGTGATCTTGCTCAGGCCAGCCTGCTCCATCTCGCGCACGTGCTTGACCGTAATACGCTTGTCTTTCTGGACAATGAGTTTGCCCTGCTTGGTGACGATGTCGAAGCGTGCCGTTTCGCCGCGCAGGCGATCGGGCTTTAATTCGAACTGGATCCCCTTTTTCGACAGATGGAAGGTGTCCATCATGAAGAAGCCGGCCAGGATCTGTTCCGGGGTGTAGCCGATCGCTTTCAGCAGAATAGTGGCAGGCATCTTGCGCCGACGGTCGACGCGGAAATACAGGTAGTCCTTCGGGTCGAATTCGAAATCCAGCCACGAGCCGCGGTAGGGGATGATCCGCGCGGAAAACAGCAGCTTGCCGGAGGAGTGGGTTTTGCCTCGGTCATGTTCGAAGAACACGCCAGGCGAACGGTGCAGCTGCGACACGATGACGCGCTCGGTTCCGTTGATGACGAAAGAACCGGTGGTCGTCATGAGCGGAATTTCGCCCATGTAAACCTCCTGCTCCTTTACTTCCTTCACGGTCGGCTTGGCCGCTTCCTTGTCCATGATGGTCAGGCGCACCTTGGCGCGCAATGGCGCCGCGAAGGTCAGGCCGCGCTGCTGGCATTCCTTCACATCGAAGGGCGGGATGCCCAACTGATAGCTGACAAAGTCGAGACGCGCATTGCCCGAATGGCTTGCGATCGGGTAGATCGACTGGAACGCCGCTTGCAGTCCCTGGGTCTTGCGCTTGTCCGGATGCACTTCCGCCTGCAAAAACGCAGCGTAGGAATTGATCTGCGTTGCCAGCAGGTAAGGAACGGGCAACACGCTCGCGCGTTTGGCGAAACTCTTGCGAATCCGCTTTTTCTCGGTGAAGGAATAAGCCATGACATCTCCGATTCACGGCAGCCGCGGTGAACCGCGCACTGCGTTCATCGACTGGTGTTTGGCGTGGTGGTTGGCCTCTACCAACCGCTGGCTGACGATGTGCGGGAACCCGCTCATCCGACCATACCTGTCTTCTGCAGTCGCTTCAGAAGACAAAGAAAAACCCCGCGGCTTTTCTTTGGCTTCTCGCTCCGTGACCGGGCGAAAAAGGCCGGCGACCGAAGCCGCCAGCCTTGCCAAACCCTTGTTACTTGATTTCCGCCTTGCCGCCGGCGTCTTCAATCTGCTTCTTGATGTCTTCTGCGTCCTTCTTCGGGATCGCTTCCTTGACCGGCTTCGGCGCGCCGTCGACCAAATCCTTGGCTTCCTTCAGCCCGAGACCGGTAACCGCACGAACGACCTTGATCACGTTGACCTTGTTTTCGCCAGACGAATTGAGAATGACGGTGAACTCGGTCTTTTCTTCTGCAGCGGCAGCACCGCCACCAGCAGCGGGCGCAGCAACGGCGACCGCAGCGGCAGCCGCGGAAACGCCGAATTTCTCTTCCATATCCTTAATCAATTGGGACAGCTCGAGGACCGTCAAACCTGCAACTGCTTCGAGAATGTCAGCTTTGGCAACTGCCATGGTGTTCTCCTGAAATCTTGATAAATTGTTGAGTCGCGGAATCGTTTTACGCAGCCTGTTTCTCTTTTTGATCCCTGACTGCAGCCACGGTACGCACGAACCTGGCAGGCACTTCATTGAGTGTCTGCACGAATTTGGCGACTGGTGCCTGCATGGTGCCCAGGAGTTTCGCCAGCAATTCCTCGCGGCTGGGCATGGTGGCCAGGGTCGCGACCTGTTTCGGGGTCATGACCAGGCCAGGCATTGCGCCGGCTTTGATGACGAACTTTTCGTTCGCCTTGGCGAATTCACTGAGTACTTTCGCCGCTGCCACCGGATCGGTGGAAATGCCATACGCGAGCGGGCCGATCATGTGCTCGGCCAGACTCTCGAACGGCGTGCCGGTGACGGCGCGACGTGCCAAGGTGTTCTTGAGAACCCGGAGGTACACGCCGGCATTACGGGCTTTCGCACGCAATACAGTCATGTCACCGACTTCGAGGCCGCGGTATTCGGCGAGCACGATGGATTGCGCATCCGCAACCTTCGCACCGATTTCCGCCACTGCCGCTTTCTTGTCGTCTAGATTGAGACTCAAAGGTCACCCCTCCTAAAGTTGTACAAAAGGCCTCTTGCCGAAGCAATCGGCCCACCCTTCAGATACAGCGACCTTTGATCCAGGAGCCGACTACAACCAAATCTGCTCGAACCCTGTTTCGTGGGTACGCCCTCTGCGTTGGGCGTGAGGCGTGAGGAGTAAAGCGTGAGGGGGTTACCCCAATGCCCGACTCTTCGGCCTCCGCAATTAAGCCTCTCCGGATCTTCGATCGGGATCGACGCGGGCTTTCTCGCCTCACGCCTTTCGCCTCACGCCTCACCGTCTCGGCCCCAACGGTCTTTGACGGCCCCGACTGTCAAACCGCAACAGCCGGGTCCCAAAGTTCCTTACTGTGCGACGGCCAGCGTTCCCTGGTCGACCCGCACGCCCGGCCCCATGGTGCTGGAGACGGAGATCTTCTTTAGATAAATTCCCTTGGTCGTCGCCGGCCGCGCTTTGTTCACTGCGTCGATCAAGGCGAGGAAATTTTCCTTGAGCGCGTCTTCCGTGAATGAGGCCCGGCCGATGGTGCAGTGGACAATACCCGCCTTGTCGGCACGGTATTGCACCTGACCCGCCTTGGCGTTCTTGACGGCTTCCGCAACGTTCGGCGTGACCGTACCGACCTTCGGATTCGGCATCAAACCCCGAGGCCCGAGGACCTGACCCAACTGGCCCACTACGCGCATGGCGTCCGGCGTGGCGATCGCGACATCGAAGTCGATCTTCCCTTCCTTGACCTGGGCTGCCAGATCTTCGAACCCGACGATGTCGGCACCCGCGTCCTTGGCCGCCTGCGCCTTGTCACCTTGTGCAAACACGGCGACGCGCACAGTCTTGCCGGTACCCTTGGGCAGCACGATCGCGCCGCGCACGGTCTGGTCCGACTTTTTGGCATCAATGCCGAGATTGATGGCTATGTCGATCGACTCGTTGAATTTGGCGCTTGCGCCTTCCTTGACGAGCTTGATCGCATCGGCCACTGGATAAGTCTTGTCGCGATCGACTTTGGTTCGCAATGACTTGGTTCGCTTGGATATGTGAGCCATGTCAGAACGCCTCCACGTCTACGCCCATGCTGCGGGCACTGCCGGCCACTGTGCGCATGGCCGCTTCCAGGTTGGCTGCGGTCAAATCGGGCGTCTTCTGCTTCGCGATCTGCTCGACCTGGGCACGCGTGAGCCTTCCCACCTTCTCGGAATTCGGCTTGGAACTGCCCTTCTCAAGCTTGGTCGCCTTGCGGATCAGCACCGACGTCGGCGGCGTCTTGATGATGAAAGTAAAACTCTTGTCCGCAAAAGCCGTGATCACCACGGGCAACGGCAGACCGGGTTCGACGCCCTGGGTCTGGGCATTGAATGCCTTGCAGAATTCCATGATGTTCAGGCCGCGCTGACCGAGTGCCGGCCCAATGGGCGGACTCGGATTGGCCTTGCCTGCAGGGACCTGCAGCTTGACGAAACCGACAATCTTCTTGGCCACGAAAAACTCCTCTAGAGAGTGGGTGCTAACGCGTGCCTTTTCAAGGCACGCTCCCCTGATTTAAATAAACAGCCTAAGCCTTCTCGACCTGGCTGAAATCCAGCTCCACGGGCGTGGCACGCCCGAAGATGGATACCGATACACGTAACTTGTTCTTGTCGTAATTGACTTCCTCGACCGAACCATGGAAATCCGTAAACGGACCTT
>JANXVW010000307.1 GCA_025351455.1 Betaproteobacteria bacterium
CGAAATATCAGGCGGGTCCGGTTCGCGAAGTCCCCGGAAGAAATGGGACAACCTGGCTCGAAGAAGACTGGGTGGACGAAGACGCGACGTCACATCGCGGGCCGGACGATTGATGGCTTGTTTATTCCGTGAATGTCGTGAATGCCGTGAATGTCGTATTCGATTAGTCTCTTCGAGACCGGCTAACAAGCAAAGAACTCCGAATTTGATCGCCAAGGGTTGCGGTTTGTCGCGACATTCACGATATTTACATATTCACGACATTCACGGCCTTTCATGAAACAACCCCTGATCCTCCTCCCCGGCCTCCTTTGCGATGCCGCCTTGTGGGCGCCGCAGTTATCCGATCTCGCCGGCATCGCCGATTTTTTCGTTGCGGATCTCACCAACGAGTACAGCATCGAGGAAATGGGCGCAGCGGTTTTGCGTGATGCGCCGTGGAAGGAATTCGCGCTGGCAGGCCTGTCGATGGGCGGCTATGTCGCGCAGGAAATCGTGCGCCAGGCGCCGCAGCGTGTGAAGAAGCTCGCGCTGCTCGATACGCGTTCGCGTGCCGAATTGCCGGAAGAGACCGAGCGGCGCAGGGCGCTGATGCAACTGGCGCAGAGCGGAGGGAATTTCACGCCGGTGACCAACCGCATGCTGCCGTTCCTGGTTCATGAGTCGCGCGTGAAAGATGAGCCGCTGGTCAAGGTCATCCGCGAGATGGCGGAACGCACCGGCATCGAGGCTTATGTCCGGCAGCAAAACGCGATCATCGCGCGGCCGGACTACCGGCCCATGCTGCCTTCGATCTCGTGCCCGACCCTGGTGCTCTGCGGCAGGCAGGACAAGCTCACGCCGCTCGATAACAGCGAGCAGATGGCGGCGGCGATACCACGCGCGAAGCTGGTCGTGGTCGAGGAGTGTGGGCACGTGTCGACGCTTGAACGGCCCGAAGCGGTGAATTCGGCGATGCGAGAGTGGCTGCAGCACAACTGAATTTCCCCCTCCCCTTCAAGGGGAAGGAGCGTTTGGATTGCGCTGATCCGTAATGTGGCCCTTTCGGTGGTATATCGCTGTTACGAATTTCTCCCTCCCTTTCAAGGGGAGGGCCGGGGAGGGGATGGGTTGGGGTGGAAAGGTAGTCGTCGAACTCCGGTCGCATCTTTGCGTCCAATCGTGGTCTCGTCAAGAAGTCCACATCGATGGGAACCATCCGCATCGGCATCTCCGGCTGGCGCTACGTGCCTTGGCGCGGCGTGTTCTATCCGAAAGCGCTGGCGCAGCGGCGCGAGCTTGAGTTTGCATCGCGCGCTTTCAACAGTATCGAATTGAACGGCTCCTTCTATTCCCTGCAGACCCCGAGTAGCTATGCGACCTGGTATGACGAGAGTCCGAAGGACTTCGTATTCGGCATCAAGGGCCCGCGCTACATCACGCACATTCGCCGATTGAAGGAGATAGACGGGCCGCTGGCGAATTTCTTCGCATCGGGCGTTTTTAACCTGCATGAAAAGATCGGCCCCATCCTCTGGCAATTTCCGCCCTTTTTTCGCTACGACGAGGAGCGCTTCGAGCATTTCTGTTCCCTGTTGCCGCACGATTCAGAACAGGCCGCGATGCTCGCGCGGCGCCGCGAAGGCCGCATGAAAGGACGCGCGCGACTGGCAATAGACCAGAACCGGCCGTTGCGCCACGCGATCGAAATCCGGCACGAGAGTTTCGCGACGCCATCCTTCGTCGCCATGCTGCGCCGGCATGGCGTCGCGCTGGTCGTGGCGGATACCGCAGGCAAATGGCCTTACCTGGAAGAGGTGACGGCGGATTTCGTGTATCTCCGATTGCACGGAGACGAAAGTCTCTATGCCAGCGGCTATACCGATGCGGCGCTCGATCGGTGGGCGAAGCGGATCAGGGCCTGGTCCGGTGGGAAGGAGCCGGCCGACGCACACAAGGTTTCCAGGACGAAACTGAAAACCGCCAGATCACGGGATGTGTACTGTTATTTCGACAACGACGTGAAAGTCCGCGCCCCCTTCGATGCCGACAGGTTGATGCAAAAGCTCGGCGTCGTGCGTCAGGACAAAGAATTTGTTTTTCCCGATCGCACGGTGCTGAAGCAGGTCCGTCCATCGAAGGAGCCGGTTCGCGCAGGGCGCTGAGGTGTAAAGCGAGTAGCCATTGGTAATTTCTGCGGCCATGTCTGCGCGGACGCGTTCAAGCCGCAGGCATTCCTGCGGCGCATAGGTTCTGTTCCCAATTCTCGTTTGACGGGCCGGCGGGCCGCGAGGAGCATGGTGGCTCTTATGGGCGGTGATCTTCGATCGGAGACACGCGTTTCACGCAACTCTCAACCCGGATCGAACACCATGAAAAAACGTACCGCGCTGGTCACCGGCGCTTCCGGCCTGGTAGGCGGTTATCTGCTGCAGCATTTGCTCGATCAGGGCGACTGGGACATCGTTGCCGTGTCGCGCCGCAAGCCGGACATTCCCGGCAAGTACCGGCATATCGCGGCGGACTTGCTCGATCCGGCCGATTGCAGGAGCAAGCTCGGCGCGCTGTCCGACATCACGCATGTTTTCTTCGTGGCCTACATCGAGCGCGCCGACCCGCGCGAACTGGTCGCAGCGAACCTGGGCTTGCTGGTGAACCTGGTCGAGACCATCGAGGCTGTGTCGCCTGTCCTCGAACACGTCCATCTAGCCGAAGGCAGCAAGTGGTACGGCAATCATCTCGGGCCGTACAAAACGCCGGCGAAGGAGGACGATCCGCGCCACATGCCGCCCAATTTTTACTACGACCAGCAGGACTGGCTGGAAGCGCGCCAGAAGGGCAAGCGCTGGAGTTGGTCCGTCGTGCGTCCGCATGCGGTCTGCGGTTTTTCCACCGGCGGGCCGATGAACCTTACTTTGGCGATCGCCGTTTACGCCTCGATTTCCAGGGAACTGGGATTGCCGCTGAGTTTCCCGGGCAAGCCGGGGGCGTATACCGCTTTGTATCAGGCAACGGATGCCGCATTGCTGGCGAAGGCGATCGTGTGGATGGGAACCGAGCCGAAGGCTGCGAACCAGGCCTTCAACATTACCAACGGCGATCTCATCCGCTGGCAGAACCTGTGGCCAAAATTCGCCGACTTCTTTGGCATGGAACTGGCGCCCCCGCGCTACCTTCCCATCAGGAGCGCGATGGCCGACAAGGGGCCGGTCTGGGACCGCATCGTCGCGAAGCACGGCCTCAAGCCGTACGCGTACCAGGAAATCGTCGCCTGGGGTTATCCGGAGAACGTGTTCAATTCCGACTACGACATCGTATCGGACATGGGCAAGGCGCGCCGCCTCGGGTTTCACGACTCGCTGGACACGGAGGAGATGTTCCTGCGCATGTTTGCCGAATTCAGGAACAACCGCATCCTCCCCTGAGGATCGGACGAAACAGCGTTGCTTATCGCTGCTGCGGACTGCCGGCCGCCGATTCGCGCAGGCGCAGCGCCATGCGCAATGCGTTCTCGCGCTGGCGGTAGTAGCCCACCGTCCAGCCGATTTCCTCGAAGCCCAGGCAGCGATAGAAATGTTGCGCTTCCATGTTGCCGGCGCGCAATTCGAGCTTGACCACCGCGATGCCGGCGGTCAGCGCGCTTTCCTTGAGCCAGTCGAACAGATGGCGGCCAATCCCGCGCCGGCGATGAGACGAATCGACGGCCAGCAGCGCCAGGTGCGCGGCGTCGTCGCCGAAATCCATGATTGCGAAACCGATGATGCGCGCACCTTCGCGTGCGACCAGCACCAGCGCTTCGGGTTCGCGGATCGAACGCAGCACGCGGGCCGCGGTCCACGACCAGCCCAGCCCGGTTTCGATCAGGTCGCGCGACATGCGCGCGATGCCCAGGGCATCTGCCTCCGCGGCAAGTTCGAACGTGATGCTGCCTGCGGAGGCCCCGGTCACTTGAGGAAGATCCGGTAGAAAAAGGCGCCGCGGAGCGCGTACTTGACGCAGTAAAGCAGGACGAACCTGGGTGAGAACACATCAGCCATCATGTCGGCAGGCTCCTTCCAGAGCGGCCTCGACGGCGGTCGGAGTGCGTAACGTCCGCCGTCCGGGTCGGAATCAATAACGGACAGTCTAGCGTTTCCGCGGCGTCGATCCAAGCATGGGAAATGCGGCGCACCTGCCGCCTAGCGCAAATGTCCTTCAACAGGATGTCATGGCGGCCAACCTTGACCGCAAGGAAGACTTCCCTGAGCAACAGCCATAACGACCCGATCAGCGCGAACATGGCCAGGATGAACAAGGTGCCGATCAGCCGGGCAATATCAAACGCCACGAACACGCCGACAAAGGCGCTTGCCACAAGCAGGCAGATGAACAAGGCGCAGACGATGGCCATCACGATCGAGTTGTAGATCAGGCCGATGCGGCGGGCCAGGAGCTCCAGTTCATAGGCGTCTTCCTTGAGCCTTTCCGCATCGCCGGGTTCGCCCTGGCGCAGGCGCTCCTGCAGCACCCGGCGGCGGTCGACGATCCGCCCGAGCCGGTTGTTGAGCGCCGAAAGAATGGTGCCGATGGCGGTGAGCAGAAACACCGGCGCCACCGCAAGTTGGATGATGCGGGTAATGTCGGCTACGTGTTCCATGCGGGGCGGACCATGGTGGCATCGGGCGGCGCGCTCACAGCGGCTCGAAATCCAGAGTTTGCATCAGCATTGCGGCGTCCTCGGCAAAGGATGGATCGGCATCTTCGGGAAAATGCCGGTGCGAATAGGCCATGTTGATGCCGAGCAGCGGATCCTTCGGGTGCGGACAGATCAGCGTCAGGGTTTCCAGCATGACATTCACCGGCGACCCGGTGCCATCCGCCGTCATTTTCTCAGCCGCTTCAACGCGCGAAAACGCGCAGGTCTGCTCGTGGACCTTCTGCGGCGTGACGTCGACCTTGAATAATCTGTAACGCTTCGGGTCGAGCTCCTTGCGCTGGGTGGATTCCACGTGTTTGACCAGGTCGGCCGGGGAATCGAGCGCGGGAAGCTTGATGACTGTCGCCTGCATCGTGAAGGATTCGCCCGAGAAGCGGCCTGGCTTGCCGATGATGGTCACCATCGGCGTCTGCTTGGCGAGGATCCAGGTCGGTTCTTTTTCCTTGGGCAGCGAAATCGAGAAGCCCTGCATCATAATGCGCGTCGGTTCCTTCGGCTGCGAAGCGCAGGCGCCAAGCAGGGCGCAGAGGATCCAGGCAAGCGTCGAGTGCGGTTTCATTTTCAGGGGTTTCTCCGGTTCAGTGAGGGCATTGTCCGACGTTGTTCGTGGCATCTCAAGACGACACCGGACGCGGGCGCTATTCCGGATTTGACGGCATTGCGCAGCATCCGAGCCCATGGCTGGTACCACGAACCCGTTCCGCATCGAACCCGCAGTCCGCCAGGCGGTGCCATCCTACCCCCGTATCATCAGGATCATGGCCCTTGCACGCAAGGAGGACATCCTCGATCCGGAGTGCAAGACGAACCGGTGATTTCCTGAACCGACTTCCTGGCGCGGGCGAAAAAAATCACCAGTCAGCAAGGAGAGAACCGCCGGCAAGGCCCGCGCTTGGCCGGGCAGGCGGTAACGCAAGTTCCTGCAAGCCTGATGCGCCAACCCCAGGCAACATCGGGGCATTGCCAATATTGCGGGCATGGTCCCGCCGATTTGCTATAGGATTACGCCCCATAACATAACAAATACCAAGCAACCCGCGACGCCAAGCCAGATCCGTCCGATCTCGTTCTGCCGTCAGGTTTACGGTGCTTAACGGAAAACGAGAGAGGGGTTCCGCCAGCGAGGGTTGCAATGGGCGCCGGCGGGCCTTCCTGAACAGACCTATGCGAATTGCCGTTCGCTGCGCCGCCACATTCCTGGCGGCTGCGGCCATGATTATTGTTGCCGCGCATGCGGTTGCGCAAGAAGCCCCGGGCAAAGTTTTCGAACTCGAACCCGAGTACGTCTACGGCAAGGACCGCAGGCCGCAGATCGGCTATCGCAAACCCGAAGTATTCGAACCCCTGTCCGACCGCCTCTATCAGTCCGGTTACCGGAATTTCGCGCCGACCGCGATTCCGGATGAACTCAAGACGGTGCCGGCGATGGAGCGCGTGGAGAAGATGAAGCGCATCCTCGCCTGTGCGGATGCCTGGTTCTGGCCGTTCTCGCGCACCGCGCATAACAATGAACCGCCCGGCATCGAGATCGAGATCCTGCAGGCGATCGCCAAACGGCATGGCTGGGACGTCAGCATTGCGTGGGTCAATACCGGCATGCGCTTTGGCGTCGGCGTCACGTTTGGCACGTCCGTCGACAAAGGCATCTGCGACATTTTTCTCGGTCTGACGATCACCAACGACGACCATCACATGCCCAAGCACAAGATGGCGTTCACCAAGGCTTTCATGAGCACCGGCTACGTGCTGGTGAGCCAGGGTCCGGCGAAAGACATGAAGACGCTCGACGATGCCAGGACCATGGATATGAAAGTCGGCGTGCCGGCCTACTCGCCGATGAGCGAATATGCAGATGAGCACGACATCCCGCATGCCACGTTTTTCCAGAACTACCAGGTCATCGACGCGCTGATCAAGGGGCAGGTCAATGCGGCGATGATGTGGTCGGGCTCGATTTCCCAAGCCAAGCTCGAGCACCCCGAAGCGGAGTTCGAGATGGTCAAGGACTACCAGCCCCCGGACGAAATGCGCTTCGACAACGCCTGGGGCATCAAGGAAAAGGAAGTCGAATTATTGAAGTTCATCGACGAGGAATTCGACGCGATGGTCAAGAGCGGGGAAACAAAACGCATATGCGATCGCTACGGCGTACCGTTCTTTCCGCCGCTCGCGCCGGGTGCAACGAACGCGCTGGAAAAATGACGAGAAAACGGTGATTGGTAATTGGTGATTGGTTTTCAGGATTTAGTACCCATCACCAATCACTATTCACCAATCACCGGCGACCGGATCGAAGATCCACAGGGAGAGAGCAACAATGATTGAAAAACTGATCCAACTGAGCATGATGTCCGGCGGCCTGCTGCCACTGATGGGCGTGCTGCTGCTGATCACGCTGGCGGTGATCGTGGAGCGCTCCTACTTTTTCTTCAAGGTGCTCAAGTCCGGTGAGGCCATGGAGCACGATCTGCAACTGGTCGAGTATCAGAACTGGGAAAAGCTCGAACAGCTCGCCACGCACTACGACGGCTCGTTGCAACGATCGATCATTACCTCGGCGCTGGCCTCGCGCGGCGAGGACAGCCAGACCATGGACCGGCATATCGACGAGGCGATCATGTGGCAATTGCCGAAAATAGACCGGCTGATCTGGGTGCTGGATACGTCGGTCACGCTCGCGCCGCTGATGGGTCTGCTCGGCACCATCTTCGGCATGGTTCACGCCTTCGACATCCTCGGTACCTCAGGCTCGAGCGGCGCGGCGACCCAGATGGTCACCGGCGGTATTGCCGAAGCGCTGGTTGCGACCGGCGCGGGCCTCTTCATCGCCATCTTTGCGGTGTTGTTCCTGAATCAGTTCAACAAGCGCGTGCGCCTGGCCGTGCACCAGATGGATCTGCTCAAGGTCATGGTGCTGAACCGCCTCTACGGCGGCGGATCGACGCACCAGGGCATGCCGGTGCGTGAGGCGCACAGCAGCGGCGTGGCGGCGATACGGGGCCGGGCGTCATGAGCGCGCGCACCCGGGCCAGCTACTTCGAAGCGAACCGGCCGCGCGTGGAAGTGATTCCGATGATCGACATCATGATGTTCCTGCTGGTGTTCTTCGTGGTCATTTCGCTGCGCATGATTGCCGGCACCGGCGTGCCGATGGAAATCCCGAGTTCGAAAACCACGCAGTCGATCAAATCGTCCACCGTGACCGTCGGCATTACCAAGACCGGCGAAACCGTGATCGACGGCAAGCCGGTCACACAGGAAGAACTGAAGACGAAGCTCACCGAGCTGAAGAAACAAAAGCCGGTCGATGTTGTGCTGGCCGGCGACAAGGACGTGCCGTTGCAGTCGCTTTTGCAGGTGATGGACGCGATCCGCGGGGCGGGAATTTCGTCGGTGGGCATTGCCGCGAAGGCTGAAAAGAAGTGATCGACGCGGGCGACCAGAGCCGATGAGCGCGGCAGTCGTAACCCGGGGCCCGCTGTGGGCCCAGCCGAGGGACACGGAACAACAGACGCTGCCGCTATGGCGCGCGCTGCTGATCGCGCTCGGCATGGAAATCATCCTGCCTTTCCTGTTGTTGGGTGTGCACTGGTCGGCGTTTCAATTCTGGCAGGACCCCCCGCCGGAGCCGGTGATGTCGGTGCGCCTCGAGCAGCCGCCACAAGAGGAACCGCCGCCGCCGGAGCCCCCGAAGAAACTGAAGCCCAAACCGGAGCGCGAGATCAAGCAGGTACCGATCGTCATTCCGAAACCTTTGCCCAACGAGTCCCAGGCGAAGATCGTATTGCCCAAGCTGGAGCCGAAGCCGAAACCCGAGCCCAAGCCCAAGGAAGAAGAAAAACCGCCCGAGCCGGTACCTGAACCGAAGCCGGAGGCGCAGCCCTTGCCGTCGGTGTTCCGTGACATCAAGCCGGTGAAAAAAATAAAGCCGAAGTATCCGCCGGAAGCGGAGGCTAAACACATCGAGGGCCGCGTGCGGGTGAGGCTGACCGTCGATGTCAATGGCAGCGTCAGCGAGGCAAAGATCCTGGCTGCGGATCCGCCTGGCGTGTTCGACGCCGCGGTCATGGAGGCGGTTGTGCAGTACACCTTCAAGCGTGACGGCACCGGCTACGAGGCGGACCAGGAGATCATTTTCAAGCTGGAATGACGCGGAGGGCTGCGCACGCGCAGCCCCGGATGACGCGCACCCTAGCGCAAAATAAGCCAGGACACGTAGGCAATCAGCGCGATGATGATCGGGACCAGCACCAACAGAATCTTGCGTGCAACGGCAACGATCTCCTTGCTCTTGTCCTGCAGGTTTTCGGCGCGATCCTGAATGCGCTCCGCGCGCTCGGTTTGTTTCAGGACGAGCGCGAATTGTTCGCGCTGCAGGGTGAGCGCCTCTTGCTGGCGCTCCAACTGAAGCTTCTGGCCTTCACGAATTTCCTCCAGCGCGCGAACCATGCGCAGCGTTTCCGGCTCGGTCATTGCGAGTTCCCGTTAAGAGTGTCAGGACGTACCTACCTACCATACCGGAATTTCTCCGCGCAGGGCGACTGGATCACTGCGCCAATTGGTTGCGCAGGCTGCCGGGGCGCCCCGCAAAGCGCGCTGCCGTGCATCAGGTCTTCGCCGGATCGGCGATGACGACCCGATTGCGCCCCGTCTGCTTGGCGAGGTAAAGCGCGTCATCGGCCGCCTTGATCATTCGGTCGATGGTCTCCGCGGGATCCGCCAGATGGCAGCCGATGCTTACCGTGAGCCGCACCTCGGGCGCATCCTGCGAGACGGGCGACCTGGCGATTTCCTGCCGCAGTTTTTCCGCCGTCGCGCCGAGTGTCCCGTGGTCGGTAATGTCCGGCACGATGACGAGGAATTCCTCCCCTCCCCAGCGCGCGCAAACGTCATAAGAACGCATGACGCCGCGAATCATGTTGGCGACATGGACCAGCGCGCGGTCGCCGAAAGCATGGCCGTGCGCGTCGTTGACTTTCTTGAAGTGGTCGACGTCCAGCACGATCACGCCGAGCTTGCCGTGGCTGCGGGCCAGGCGGTTGCGTTCCATCTGGATGCGGTCGATCATGCCGCGCCGGTTGAGCAGTCCGGTCAGGAAGTCGGCGTAGGCAATGCGCTCCAGCACCTGCGTGCGCTCGGTCACCTGCTGTTCGAGGTCGCTCGTGTGGGCGCGTACCTGGCGCGCCATTTCCTCGAGGGTGCGGCCAAGCCGGCCGAACTCGTCGCTGCCCTGCCGCGGGAACTTCACGGCGTAGTTGCCGGCTGACAATTCCTTTGCCGCTGCATCGAGGATCGCCAGGCGTCGCAGCACCATGCGGTCGAAAGCAACGCCGACGACAAGCAGGGTCAACGCCAGTCCCAGGATCCGCGTGACGACCACGGTCGCGAAATAGCCGCGGTTCTCCGCGGATTCCAGGTGAGTCAGGGAGACCATGAACCATTTGATATCGGGGAGATAGGCGATTCCGGCGATGTGTCGCTTACCCTGGATGGTGACCTGCACGGTGCGCGTGGCCGCTTTCCCGTCGGCCAGGGCTTTCAGCGCTTCCTGGAACTTCGCCCTGTCGTCCGCGGCTTCGATCAGGGTGAGCAGCGTACTCTGCTGCTCATTGCGCTGCTCCTTGGCGATCGAGGCGAAGTCGATGATCGACACGTCGTGATGCGCCTGGATTGCGCCATTCCTGTCTAAAAGCACATTGGTCACGCCCGGCTGCGGCGTGCTGATCACGCTCTGGATGAAATCGGACAAGTCGACGCCGGTGCCAATGACGGCGAGCGGCTCGCCCCGGTCCTTGAGCACCGTGTTGATCCAGACCTTGGTCACCTTCAGGTGGCGGTCGGTATCGACATTGAGGTCGTAGTCGGGCACCTGCCGCAGCGTGGCGTAGAACCAGCCGTCTTTCGCGATGGATTCGCTCAGCGTGTAGCGCGGGCGATCGAGATCGTAGTCCCCTTTTTCGTCGTTGAAGTAGTAGTTTCCGGAGCGCGCGATGGCGAAGAAATAACTCTTGCTGCGGAAAAAATGGCGGAAGTCCTCGAGTTCGGCGATGGCCCGCGCCCTGGCCCGCGGATCGGATTCATTTTTCACCCAGGCCTTGAGCAGCGGAGAGCTGGCCATTTTCTGGGTCAGCGTGATCTCGCGCAGCAGAAGCTGCAGCACGCGGGACTTCTCGTACAGCACGCTTTTTTCAGCAAACCAGCCTCCCAGCGTGTCGACGATGTCGCGGGTGAACCAGGCCATCACAAAGTAACTCGCGGCCGATCCGGCGAGAAAGATCAGGATGAAAAGGATCAGGAAGCGCGAGCGCAGCGATATGCCGCTGCTGTCTTCCTTGAAGGCGGCCTTGTTTTAATTTTCTCCGGAGGACATGTTTTCTGGAGCAGCACGGTAATGCGGGTAAGGGCTATTTTAGTACGGACGGCGCGTCGTGGCCGCAGCTCGACCGCGCGGACGACAACCGCATCGCAACGGCTAAGCTGGCTTGCGCGCGCGAAATTCGGAAAAAATCTTCAATTCAAGATGGCGCTCGACATCCACGAAGCCTGAATCTTCGAGCGTATTCATCACCTGCCGTGGCGGTGCGCAGGCGGCGATTGTGTCCCAGTAGTAACTCCACAACAGCGGGGTATCCGTTTTTTTCGACGTCAGCCTGGCGAGCACCGGCACGACGCCGCGCATGTAGCCTTTCAGCACCGCTGTGAGCATCCTGTTGTCGGGGCACGTGATCTCGAGGATACACAGCCGGCCGCCCGGCCTGAGCACGCGGTGGAATTCGCGAAACGCGACGCTCAGGTCCGAAATATGGCGCAGCGCGTAACCCATGCTGAGGAAATCGAAACTCCCGTCCGGGAACGGAATCTTCTCTGCAAAACCTTCAACCAGCCTGACGCCCGCCGGAAGCCTGGCGCTGCCCAGCATGCCGGGACTCGGGTCGAGGCCGGTGACGAGCGCCGGGTCGCCGACGATCTCGGCCGCACGCCGGGCCACGAGTCCCGTACCGACGCCGACATCGAGTACGCGCATGCCCGCTTGCAAGCCGGCGCGCCGCAGGGCTTCGTGCCGGTACCGCGAGCCGGTGCCGAAGCCGATCAGACTTTCGGTACGATCGTAGTCGGCGGCCGCGTCGTTGAACAGGCGTTGCACCCAACTGCGGCGTTGCGCTTCGTTCTCGTAATACGCCGTCAGGGGCGGGTGGGGGGCGTGGACGACGTCGTCGCGATCATGTGCTGGATCGACCATCGATAGACTCCGGTCCGCGGTTGGATGCCGGCAGCTTGCCTGACTATGTTGCGGCAGTCGACTTTTGTTTGGGGCCCCGCAAATGCACGACGGCCCTTGCGGGCCGCCGTAACGACTTCTCCGGTACTCTCGTTTCGGATCAGCCGGCCGGTTGACCCACCGCGCCGTGATGCACATGTGTGTCGACCGCCTTCGGCGTCGCGATTGCATATTTTTCGCAGGCGAACAGCACACCCGCCACGCCCAGATAGGCGAGTGCGACGACCGGAGATTGCGCGAAGCCGATCGCCTCGCCGTGCATGAAACCGAAGAAGGTGAAGCCCGCGCCGATCACCGCGAATATCGTCGCCTTGCTGAATGCACGGTCGATCACGAACACGGCAATCGATGTGAGCACCAGCCCGCCGAGGATTGCGCCGCCGCCGATGACCGCGATGCCGTGATAGAGGACGCCGACCTGGCCCAGCTTGTCGAGCCCGACAGCCATGGCATCGGTCCCCGCGGCGCCCAGCGCGCCGTCGATCTGCAATTTGCCCCACGCGGCCACGTGCGGCACCAGGCCGAGGATGATCGCGGGCGCAGGACTGCGCGGCGTTTCCTGGAAGGCCTGCGAGCCGATCAACATGCCGATATAGAGCAGGATCGGTGCGATCGCGACAACCGGGATCAGTGCCATCATCACCGAGATGATGCCGAACCAGGCGAGCAAAATCACCGTGATGCCGGTTGCGGCGGAATACCCAATGCGGCCGCCGATGGCTTTCCAGCCGGGATGAACACCCAGGTCAGGCCTGCTTCCCAGCCCTTGATCGGGTCGCCGGTCTTCAGGGCGATGGGCAGCATGATGACGAACATCACCAAGAACATGTGCGGCACGCTCGTTCCAGAGGGCAGTGCGGTGACATCACTGCGGCCGGTTTTTTGGCCAGTTGAGAGGCGAGCCACGCGTAATACATGGTGCTCATGAACAGCATCAGGCCGCAGGCCGGAAGGATGCGGCCGAAAACGATGTCGTCGGGCATCTTCAGCACGAAACGCAGCAGGCCGGTGAGCACCAGCAGATTGAGCAGAATGTTGGTTTCGAATCCGAACAGGGCGTTCCAGTCTCCTGGTACCCAGATGGCAGGCTTGGCTTTAATCATGATCGGCTCCTCGCGTGGTCGACTCCTGCCTGTGCTGCCCCATTGCCGCATGCCAGCGCAATAAGCGGACCAACCCTCGAAGGCGGGCGGGAAGCGCCGGAGTTTTTTTAATTCAGGAGATTGACGATACGGCTGCGGCCGACGGCAAGACGATCGCGGCACTGGAACGGGAAGGGGCCCGCCCGAAGGTAGTGCGCGGAGGCGGGGCGTTCATGATGGCGTAACGCTTCTGAAGGCAGGCTACGCGGAGCCGTGGAGCGCGCGCACGGCCGCGTAACCGGCGGTCGAAGCGACGGCGCCGACGAATGTTCCCCAGGCAATGTCCACTGCGGCAAGGGCGACCGCCCAATCTTTCAGCGTCGCCAGGTTGCTCAGGTCGTAGGTCATGTAGCAGAAGAAACCGAACAAGGCGCCGAACAGCGCCGCTTTTCCGATCGACCCGGCGTCGAGTGCCGGCGACACGCAAAAAATCTGCATGCCGGCCGCGAAGAGCAAATAGAACAGGACGGCTGCTCCCCAGTTGGGCTGCGCCAGCAGCAGGCCGCCGATCTGCGATTGGTAGAAGCCCTTCGCAATCCAGCCCAGCCAGACGAAATCCACGATGCAGAATGTGAGCAGCGTCGCTACGTAGCTTATGACGAATCGCATCGCGCTGTTTTCCCCGATGAGGATCTCGCTGCTGAGGTTCGTCAGACCGCGCGGACCGCGCCGGGTTCGGTTAACGTTTTGTTTGCCCGGGCAACCAGCGCCGGCATGGGCAGTTCGATTTTTCCGCCGGCCCGTGAATACAGGAGCGTTTCGCGTTCGACTTCCGCGCGGATCTTCGCGAGGTTTGCCGGGGTTTGCGCATGCAACAGCGCGGCGGTGCGCACCGTGCTCGCGCTGATGCCGTCGAAGAAAGCCGCAGCCGAGGGAAAGCGCCACGTCTGCGGATTTTCGGTGATGGTCACCTCGCTGAATCCGGCCGCCGCGATGGCGTGGCCGCACTCCTCCACATTGCTGAAGCGAAAGAATGGCGGTCCGGGCGGCAGTTTCGCGTCGGTACTGCCGTGCTTCTCGACGGCGCGCATGACGATGCCGAACCCCGCCGCCTTGTCGGGGCCGGTCCATACCGACAGGCCGAATCGCCCACCGCTGCGCAAGACGCGAAATGCTTCGCGTAGCGCGCGATCCGGGTCGGGGAAATGCAGGATGCCGAAGCCGATCACGACCACATCGAAGCTCGCATCGGGAAAGGGCAAGTTGCCGGCATCGCCCTCGCGGAAAGTGATGCCGGGATGCAACGCGTAAGCCTCGGCGATCATCGCCGAAGAGAAATCCAGCCCGGTGACCTTCGCACCGCGCTTCGCGGCGGCGGCGGCGATGTAGCCGGGGCCGGTGGCGATATCGAGCACGGCATCCCCGGCTTTCACTGCCACTGCGTCGAGCAGCGGCTCGATGCATTGCGCGGTCAGTGCGCCGAAATAATCTTCGTAGAGCTTGACCACGCTTTGCCAGGCGCGGTGCTCGAATTCACGGAAAGTGGTGGGGGCGGTGTCTGCAGGTTTCATGACTGGGGCCTAAAACGGGTGCACCGCAAAGACGCAAAGGAAGGCGAGAACAATCCGATATGAAAATCCTGCACGGTGAACCATTACTCAGCGGTATCGGGATTTCACACCGGATGTTTTTCACTTCCCCGGTTTCCTTTGCGTTTCTTTGCGTCTTTGCGGTGAACGCTTGTTGGGAATGGTTTCGCGATTATCGCGGAAAACCGGGAGATGGCGGAAGGATTAGAGCGCGCGGCGGGAGTCGGCTGCCATCATGAAATTCCTGCGCAGCGACAGCGGGTCGGAAATGTTCTTGAACGGCGCACTGTGCACGCCGGTCCCGGAGATCAGGACGGACCCGAAATTGAACATGCGGCCGAATACGCTCTGGTCGACCTGGATACTTTCTATTTTCTCCAGGAATATTTCGATGGTGCGGCGCTGAAACAGGCCGGTCTTGGCAATCACGCGCTTGTTGGTGATCGCCAGTTCGGTCGTTGCGTAAATGATCCAGGCCCAAAGCCATAACAGCAGGCCGACACCGAATAGCGGAATCAACAAGGCGCCGAACGCGATGAAGGGCCACAAGGACCATTTGCTGATCCGGGCGCGATACATGACCCGTTCGTCGTTGATCAGGACGCCGTCGACATATGCGCTCATATTGGATCCCGTAAAAACGTCAATAATGCCGCCGATACGGGTCGGGCGCCAAAGAAAATCAGGCGCTGCTCAGTTCCCTTGCTTGGCGGTGCCCGACTTTTTGGGCTGGCTGGAATCCACCGGGGGGGTGTTCTCGACCTTTCCACCGGACGTTGCTTTTCGCGCCGCATCGACTGCGGGTTGATCGGTCTTGGTCGTCTCCGGCGTAACACCGGCGCCGGTGTGTCCGCCTGGGTCCGGGCCCATGGCAAAAGCGGGGGCACAGAACAAGAGCGCGATGATCAATAGTTTTGACATGAGATTCTCCTGCTGGAGATGCGGTGAATTCCCCGGTAAGGATTGGGGTCGGAGCGAGGCCTGCTGCCGACGCAAAGTTGTATCGAGATAGAGTCCGGAAGGCGAGTTTAGTTCGCGTCCGGGAGGCGTTCCGCCGCGAGCCAGGCGAGCGCCCCGGTCCCCGCAATGTGGCCGCTGGCGAAGCAGGCCGTCAGGAGATAACCGCCCGTCGGCGCTTCCCAGTCCAGCATCTCGCCCGCGCAGAACGTGCCTGGCAAGGTGCGAATCATCAGATTCCCGTCCAGCGCCTCAAAGGCCACGCCGCCTGCGGTGCTGATTGCTTCGTCGATCGGCCGGGTCGCGACGAGGCGAAGCGGCAACGCCTTGAGCGCGGCAGCGAGCCGCGCCGGGATGGCGAAATCTTCTCTGGTGAGCGCTTCGCGCAGCAGTCCCGCCTTCACGCCTTTGATGCCCAGGTGGCTTTGCAGGTGGGTGGACAGGGATTTTGCCCCGCGCGGACGGGCAACCTCGGAGAGCACGCGTTGCGCTTCGCGTCCGGGCAGCAAGTCGAGATGGATGACGGCGGCGCTTTTGGCCGCAATCTCGTCGCGCAAAAGCGCGCAGAGTGCATAGACCAGGCCACCTTCGATGCCGCTGTCCGTAATGATGCATTCCCCGTGCCGGGTATGCGTTGCGCCGGCCGAGTCGGTGAAAGTGGCGACCACCGATTTGAGCGGCTGGCCGGCAAAGCGCGAACGGAAATGTTCGCTCCAGCCTATGTCGAAGCCGCAGTTCGCCGGCTTCATCGGTGCGATCGGTATGCCGCGTTGCGCTAACAGCGGCACCCAGGCGGCATCGGACCCGAGTCGTGCCCAACTGCCGCCACCGAGTGCGAAAATCACCGCGTCGGTCCGGACCGATCGTTCGCCCTCCGGCGTGGCGAAGCGCAATGCGCCGTCTTCGCCCCAGCCGTGCCAGCGATGGCGCACGTGGAACTTAGCCCCGGTCTCGCGCAGGCGATGCAGCCATTTGCGCAGTAATGGCGCCGCTTTCATGCCGGTGGGAAATACGCGTCCGGAACTGCCGACAAACGTTTCCACCGCGAGGGTGGTTGCCCATTCACGCAAGGCGTCGGGACCAAAGGTGGTCAGCATCGGTTCGATCTGCAGTCGGCGCGCGCCATATCGCGTCAGAAATGTTTCGTGCGCCTCGGCGTGGGTGAGATTGAGACCGCCTTTGCCGGCCATCAGGAACTTGCGCCCGAAAGAAGGCATGGCGTCGTAGACGTCGACTCGCGCCCCGCCGCTGCAAAGGACTTCCGCGGCCATCAGTCCCGACGGACCGCCGCCTATGACGGCGACGGTCGGCTGCGGATTATGGTGCGCGGATTCCAATCAGGTTTGCACCATGGGGAAGCGCGCGACTTTCTCGTCGGGCCGGTCGAGGACGACGGGCAGTTTCGTCTGCGTGCGCTGCGGCTCAATGATGGCGTAGAGTTGGCTTGCAATGTTCATGGTCGTCCTCCGGGAAAGTTTTTTTACCCTGAATGGGCGCGAGACGCCTCGCCATTCAAGTCCCGTAGTCGAACAATACGTGAGAACCGGCGCGATTGAAGGCTTCTCGCATGCACCTTTCCGGTCCAGTTGTGTCCAATGTCCTGCGGATCGACCTCGATTCGAGGGCGGCAGTTCTGTTGGAGCATGCGAAATACTGCTGCGTGCTTCGCGCCCGTCCGTAACCGTGGCGCAGTTGGATCACTCACGACAGGTGGCGAGGATGGCCAATCAAACGATATCGATCAAGGATGTTTACACGCGCAAGGTGGGTGGGGAGCGGTATGAGTACGAGGTGAAGTACTCGCCCGGCACGAGCGTAACCTGGAACTCGCGCGTCTACCAGGAGGGCGTGCTCAAGGGATCGACCAGCGGAGTAGAGACCGACAACCATCTCGAAGGCGAGGCATTGCGCGAAAGCATTGTCACGCTTGTCGAGGTCGCGATCGAGGGAATGCAAGGCATCCGCGAATAGCCATCCCCC
>JANXVW010000313.1 GCA_025351455.1 Betaproteobacteria bacterium
CGCGACAATGCGCCGCACGACCTCGATGCCGCCCAGGCCCGGAAGATTGATGTCCATCACCGTGACATCGGGCTGCATGTCGCAGACGATGCGATAGGCCTCTTCGCCGCTCGCCACCTCGGCGATGACCGAAATATCCTCGGTCCGCTCCAGCAGGCGCCTGTAGCCTTCGCGCACCACTGCGTGGTCGTCGACCAGCACCACGCGCACCGGCGTCACGCTTGAATCGTTCATCAGCTAGCCTTTAACGGGGATCGAAGCGCGCACGCGCACACCGTGCCCCGGCGCGCTTCTCAGTTCGAATTGTCCGCCCAATGCCTCCACCCGCTCGCGCAGGCCCACCAATCCCAATCCCTGACTGCGCTGCCCGGGATCGAAGCCGCGGCCGTCATCCTCGAAACTGAAGCGCACCTCAGCGCCCTCTACGCGCGCCAGCGCGATCGTCACAGTGGCCGCCTGCGCATGCTTGGCCACGTTGGTCAGGCATTCCTGCGCCAGCCGGTACAGCGTGATGTTCACTTCCTCGCTCAATCCGTCCAGTTCGCCCTGCGCCGTAAAGTCGCAACGCACTGCACTATGGCGGCGTTGCCATTGCTCGACGCCATATTCGACGGCGGAGCGCAATCCCAGCTCGTCCAGCGCGACCGGACGGAGCCGCTGCAGCAGGCTGCGCACCACATCGTAGACCTGGCCCGACACATCGATGATGGCTTTCGCTCCGCGCCGGACTTCCGCTGCATTTTCGCTGCCATCGCGAATCGCGACTGCGTCGACCTTGATCGCATTGATGCTCTGCCCCAGTTCATCGTGCAGCTCGCGCGCCAGGTTGCGGCGTTCCTCCTCCTGCACCTGCATCGACCGTTGCGACAAGCGCCGGTTCTCCTCCAGCGCGTTCGCAAGCTGCGTCTGCATCCGCGTCACGTTGGTTATGTCAGCGAGGAACATGTGCAACTCGGGCTCGCGTGCCGGCGAAAGCCGTGCCGAAAGTTTTGCCACTGCCTGTACCGGCAGCCCGTCGCGCCGCTTCAGCCGCAGCAGCGGCAACTCGACCTTGCCGCCGCCGATCAGCGCGTCGCGATGCGCCTGCCATTGCTCGCGATCGACATAAAACGCTTCGAGGCCCAGGCCGTTCAGTTCCTCCGCGCCGTCGAATCCCAGCAATTGGGCCGCCGCGGGATTGGCCAGCTTGATCCTGCCGTCCATCGACGCCAGCAGATTACCGGCGAGATTTTCCGTGAACAGCAATCGGAAATGCTCTTCGCTGCCCAGGCGCAACGCGAATTGCTCCACGACCTGCCGCGACCGACGCAGGGAAAACCAGGCCAGCGCCAACGCCATCGCCAGCAGGGTAAGCGGCAGTTCGTCGACCTGATACGTTTCGAATGGGCCGGTGAATTTCTCCACCCATTCCCGCAAGTCGAGGGCGCTCGACAACGCAAACGTCAACAGCGTCACCGCTGCGACGACGAACAAATCGCGGTGTACGGAGGGCTGCTGGGACGCGGGGGGCAACCCTGGAAAATTGTTCATGGAACAATGCCTGGCGGCGAAGAACTTGCGGTAGGAGCTATATAGCCGAAGGCCTCCGGGCCAACAAGGGAAATATTCCGGAGTCGGCAATCCAGCCGCACAATGGCGGGCACGGCTGTGTGCGGGATTTTGAACTCGATGTGTCGCTTGGGGGCCGCATTGCGCACACATTGGGAATTTTTCCCGGCAGGGTTGGGAACGCGTCCCTGATGAAAGTCCAGCGGCGGCATTAGAGTCCCCGTTAGAGTCCCCGCAGGGTTGTCCGCAAGGCCGGCGAGGCCGCAAGCGGTGGGATTTCGCTCTGATGGGAGGGGAACAGCGGGTAAGCTACCCCCCTGTAACAAAACATAAAAAGAAGGGGATCAAGACCAGATGTTCGTCCACGTGCGCCCGAAATGCCGGGCTGATATTGCTGTCGCGATCGCGCTTGCGTGTGTGTTCGGCCTGGCCGGTGCCGCAGAAAATCCGGCGACCGAACTGGAAGCACCGACCATCGAGGTGATCGGCACCACCCCTGTGCAGGGCATCGGCGTTCCAGTGAGCCAGGTGCCGGCAAACGTCCAGTCCACGACCGGGGCCGAGATCCAAAGACAGAAATCGCAGGACCTTTCCCAGTATCTGGACAATAACCTCGGCAGCGTCACGCTCAATCACGGCCAGAACAACCCGTTTCAGCCGGACGTGAATTTTCGCGGGCTCACCGCGTCCCCGCTGCTCGGCACACCGCAAGGTCTGTCGGTGTTCGTCGATGGTGTGAGAGTAAACGAGCCCTTCGGCGATGTCGTGAACTGGGACCTGATCCCGCAGAATGCGATCTCCACCGTCACCCTGATTCCCGGATCCAATCCGGTGTTCGGCCTCAACACGCTGGGTGCCGCCCTGTCCGTCAGCACGAAATCGGGCTTTCAATATCCGGGCGCGTCCATTTCGTTGTCCGGCGGTTCATGGGGCAGGAAGTCCGCGGAGGTCGAGTACGGCGCACACAGCGAGAAGACGGACTTGTTCCTGGCTGGCAATTTTCTGGATGAAGACGGCTGGCGCGACCACTCGCCAAGCCGGCTCCAGACTTTATTCGGCAAGGTGGGCTGGGAGCGCGAAGACACGGATGTCGACATTTCGCTGATGCTGGCCGACAACAGGCTGGAAGGCACGCAGGCGCTGCCTTTGGGCTGGCTGGACACGCGCAAGCAAGCGTACACGTGGCCGGACCGCAATGAAAACCAGGTCGCCTTTCTGAACGCCAAGGCCAGCCATTTCCTGGAAGCCGACAAGCTGCTGGCGGGAAACCTCTACTTCCGTCGTTATACGAACGACAATTTCAGCAGCAATGTCAACGACGACTGCAGGGGAATCGTTGGGAACTGCAGTCCGGGCATCCTCGCGGGCGGCGCCGACCCGCAGGCACTGAACGACCGTAGCAAAATCGAAACGACCGGCTATGGCGGATCGGTGCAACTAAGCCTGCTGGGCGATTTTGGTGGCAGGAAAAACAATCTGACTGTCGGCGCGAGCGCCGATCTGGGCAGGACGCATTTCACGCAATCGCAGGAAGACGCAGATTTCACGGCGGACCGGGGAACGATCGGCAAAGGCGTGTCGTCTCTCCAGACGGATGTCGATACAACGAACGACTATTACGGACTCTATTTCACGGACGTGTACTCCTTTAACCAACGATGGCATCTGACCCTCTCGGGACGCTACAACTGGGCGAACATCACGATCAGGGACAAGACCGGACTGGAACCCGCGCTCAATGGCGACAATACGTTCAAGCGCTTCAATCCCGCCGCCGGCCTCAATTTCAACCCCACTCCGACGCTGACGACTTATGTGTCCTACAGTGAAGGCATGCGCGCGCCGACTCCGATCGAGTTGACCTGCGCCGACCCGAATGCGCCCTGCCGCCTGCCCAACAATTTCCTGGCCGATCCGCCGCTGGAAAAAGTCGTCGCAAAAACCGGCGAAATCGGCGCGCGCGGCCGCTGGGCCGACGGCTTCGGATGGAGCGCCGCGGCATATCGAACCGACCTCAACAACGACATCATTTTCATTTCCAGCGGGGGGGCGGTCAATGCCGGCTATTTCCAGAATGCAGGGAAGACCCGCCGGCAGGGATTGGAACTCGGCGTACACGGACGCGTCCAAAAGCTGAGCCTTGCAATGAACTACGGTTATGTCGATGCCACATTCGCCTCCGCGCTGACGCTGAACAGTCCCGCCAATTCGTCGAGGGATGCTGGTAATGATATCCACGTTTCCCCCGGCGACAAGATTCCGGGTATACCGGCGCACTCGGTGAAGTTCAGGGCGGATTACGACCTGACAGAGAAGTTTTCCCTGGGCGGTAACGCGATGTATTTCTCTTCCCAGTACGCGCGCGGTGACGAAAACAACCAGGATGTGAACGGCAAGATTCCAGGCTATGCGCTGTTGAACCTGGATGCGCACTATCAGTACACCAGGAATGTGTCTTTCTTCGGCCGCGTCGATAACGTCTTCGACAAGGATTACGAAACGCTGGGCGTGCTCGGCGAGAATTTCTTTAACGGGCCGGGCCGCACGTTCGGCGCCGGCAATGTGACCGGCGAGCAATTCCGCTCTGCCGGCGCGCCGCGCGCGTTCTGGGTCGGCGTCAAATACACGATAGGGCAAAAACCTTGAAACAATCGAAGATGATGTCGTTGGTAAACCTTTGGCCGATCCTGCCGCTGCTGGCGGCTTCGCTTGCGATGGCCGCGCCGAATGCCTACGTCCCCAATGAGGGCAGCGGTACGGTCAGCGTGATCGATACCTCGACCGACCAGGTGATCAAGACCATCCCCGCAGGCAAGAAGCCGCGGGGGGCGGCGGTCAGCAAAGATGGCACCAAGTTGTACGTCAGCGACCAGCCGCACAACGCGCTCGTCATCATCGACCTCATTAAGGGCGAAATCGGCGGCACGATCGACCTCGGGGAGTCGCCCGAAGGCGTGGGCATCTCGCCCGACGGCAAATGGGTGGTCGTGGCCAGCGAAGTCACCAACGCGATCAGCTTCATCAACACCGCCACCGGCAAGAAGGAATTCAGCGTCAAAACGGAAGGAAAGAATCCGGAGCACGCCGAATTCACCCCGGACAGCAAGCTGTTGCTGGTCAGCGCTGAAGAGGCGGAGCAGGTCGACGTCATCGACGTAGCCCAGCGCAAACAGATCAAGTCGATCCCCGTTGGCAAGCGCCCGCGCGGGATCGGCTTCCTGCCCGACGGCAGCAAGGCGTATGTCGCTTCCGAGTTCGTCAGCAAGGTCTACGTGATCGACATGGCGAAGTTGGAAGTCAAAACCGTGCTGCCGGCCGGCAACTTCTCCAACGGCGTGGCCATTACGCCGGACGGCAAGCGCGTGTTCATTTCCAATGGCAAGGACGCGTCCGTCTCTGCCATCGACACCGCGACCGACCAGATCATCGGCACCATTCCAGTGGGCAAGCGCCCCTGGAACATGGCGATCACGCCGGACGGCAAGAAGCTGTATGTCGCTTGCGGCCGATCGAATGCGGTGTTCGTCGTCGATACCGACGCGCTGAAAGCAATCGGCGAAATCAAGGTGGGCGAACTGCCCTGGGGCGTTGCGATCCGCTGACCGCCAGGCTTTCCCTCCCGCACCCATCCAGCCCGCGGCACAAACCGCGGGCTTTTTTTCACCGCCGTTTATAATCCGGCGCATCACCCTCCACGACCAGGAACAAAAAGCAATGAAGAATCCCCAGGTACGCGCCCTTGTATTCGACGTCTTCGGCACCGTGGTCGACTGGCGCGGCAGCCTCATCCGCGAAGGCCGTGCGCTCGGCGCAAAAAAGCGCCTGGATGTCGACTGGACCGCCTTTGCCGATGCATGGCGCGCAGGCTACCAGCCCGCGATGCACAAGGTGCGCACCGGCAAGCTGCCGTGGATGAACATCGATGCCCTGCACCGCTTGATACTGGACGAATTGCTCGATCAGTTCGCGATCCACAATCTCAAGGAAGCGGAAAAAGACCAGTTCAATCGCGCCTGGCATCGCTTGTCCGCCTGGCCCGATTCGGTGCGCGGCCTGAAGCGCCTGAAAAAGAAATTCCTGATTTCCACGCTCTCCAACGGCAATGTGTCGCTGCTCACCAACATGGCGAAAAACGCTGGCCTGCCCTGGGACTGCGTGCTGTCCGCGGAACTGTTCCATCACTACAAACCCGATCCGGAAAGCTACCTCGACGCCGCGAAAATGCTCGACCTGAAGCCGGCGGAAGTCATGCTGGTCGCGGCGCACAAGGATGATCTGCGCGCGGCCAAACGCTGCGGATTGCGCACGGCGTTCGTACGCCGGCCGAAAGAGAGGGGTCCGCAAGTCAAACCGGATCTCACCGCCGATCGCGTCTTCAACTACAACAGCGACGATTTTCTCGACCTGGCTGACCAGCTCGGCGCGTGAAAAAGGACTGAGGACTCAGGACTTGGGGCTCAGGACTCCGGGCGGGCAGGGAACGCCGGTTTGGGATCTGCCAGTCCGCATCTTCCATTGGCTGCTCGTGACCCTCGTCATTTCGCAGGTCGTGACCGTTTCCATCGGCGGCAACGCGATGCAGTTCCATGCATATGGGGGCTACGCCATCCTGACGCTGATCCTGTTCCGCATGCTGTGGGGATTTTTCGGGGGAACGCACGCGCGCTTCCGCGACTTTGTGCGGGATCCCGGCGCGGTGATCCGCTATGCGAAGTCCATGCTGAAAGGCCCGCACGAGCAGCATCGGGGCCACAATCCGCTCGGCGGCTGGAGCGTGTTGGCCATGCTGGGCTCGCTGCTGGTGCAGGCGGCCACGGGGCTGTTCGCCAACGACGATGTGATGATGGAGGGTCCCCTGGCAAAGCATGTCGCCGGCCGTACCAGCGAATTAGCCACCGCAATTCACGACGTAAATGCGGTGATATTGCTCACCCTGGTGGCCCTTCACATCGCGGCGGTGCTGTTTTACCTGCTGGTGAAAAAAGACAACCTGATCGTGCCGATGATCACCGGACACAAGCCATCCGCAATCCCGAATGAATCCACCCGCTGCGGTAGCAACTGGATCGCTGCGGTGCTGCTCGGATGCAGCGCCGCTGTAGTGTATTTCGTGATCAGGATTTGACGCGTCGGTAGCGCGTCACGTGGGCAGGCGTCGCGACGCCTGCCAGCAGACGTTTATCCGGATTCGGCGTGGCGACCGGCGCGCAGAGATCGAGGGTTCCCGCCCAGATCGGCAACGCATAATCCTCTTCATCATCGACCGGCGGACCGCTCCTGAGTTTGGCCGAGGCTTCGACGATGTCGACCTTGAGCACCGTGGTCAGATCGATCTCTTCCTGTTTTACCGGACGCAGGCCCTCCCAGCGGCCCGGCACAATGTGATCCGAGATGGTCTTCAGCGCGGCAATCTTCTCGCCGGCAGGCACAGGTTCGGCTGTGCCGAGGATGACCACGGAACGATAATTCACCGACGAGTGAAATGCCGAGCGCGCGAGGACAAGCCCATCGACCAGCGTGACGGTGATGCATAACGGGATGCCCTGCCC
>JANXVW010000324.1 GCA_025351455.1 Betaproteobacteria bacterium
CCGTCACACCGACTATCCTCATTGGAGCAGCACATGAAAGTGGCACAACTGTTCGATCTCTCCGGCAAAGTTGCTTTGATCACCGGCGGTTCTCGCGGCCTCGGCTTACAGATGGCCGAGGGCGCCCGTGACACGTTAGCGGCACGTCCGTTTGCGGGAACGGGCGCGTAGGCTTCGGCGCAGACACGGCCCGTCACACCGACTATCCTCATTGGAGCAGCACATGAAAGTGGCAAAACTGTTCGATCTCTCCGGCAAAGTTGCTTTGATCACTGGCGGTTCTCGCGGCCTCGGCTTGCAGATGGCCGAGGGCGCCCGTGACACGTTAGCGGCACGCCCGTTTGCGGGAACGGGCGCGTGGCTTCGGCGCAGACACGGCCCGTCACACCGACTATCCTCATTGGAGCAGCACATGAAAGTGGCACAACTGTTCGATCTCTCCGGCAAAGTTGCTTTGATCACCGGCGGTTCTCGCGGCCTCGGCTTACAGATGGCCGAAGCCCTCGGCGAAATGGGCGCAAAGGTGGTGATTACCGCGCGCAAGGCGGGTGAGCTCGAAGAAGCGAAGGCGCACCTGAAGGGCATGGGCATCGGCGCGCTGACGATAGTCAACGATCTGCAGAACACCGATTCGATTAAGCCGATGGTGGAGCAGGTGCTGAAAGCACAGGGGCAGGTCGACATCCTGGTGAACAATGCCGGGGCGGTATGGGGCTCACCGGCGGAAGACCATCCGCTCGATGCCTGGTACAAGGTCATCAACCTGAACCTGACGGCCGTGTTCCTGATGAGCCAGGTGGTCGGCAAGCTCAGCATGATTCCGCGCAAGTATGGCCGCATCATCAATCTCGCTTCCATCGCCGGCCTGGTGGGCACCGATCCGCGCATGATGCCAACCATCGCCTACAACGCAAGCAAGGGCGGCATCGTCAACTTCACGCGTTCGCTGGCAGTGGAGTGGGCGCAGCACGGCATTACCGTAAACGCCATTGCACCCGGCGTATTCCCGTCGAAAATGTCGCAAGGCATGATCGACAAATCCGAGCAAATCATCATGGAGATGACGCCGATGAAACGCCTGGGCACCGACTTCGATCTGAAGGGGCTCGCGGTACTTCTGGCTTCCGACGCATCAGCCTACATCACCGGCCAGACCGTCGCGGTCGATGGCGGCTTTGTGTCCATGTAGCGGGTGCGTAACTACAAGCCTGTGCAAAAAGCGGGATTCAATATCCATGTACCGTTCGTCGAGCACCTCGGCGTGCGCATCACGGAACGGGGCGATGGAGTCGTCAGGCTGTGGCTCGATCCGCGGCCGGAACTTGCCAATAGCTGGGGCTCGGTGCACGGCGGCGTGCTGATGACCCTGCTGGACGTGGCGCTCGCCAGTGCGGGTCGCTCACTCGATGACACATGCAACGGCGCGCTGACCGTGGAGATGAAGGTCAATTTCATCGCCGCGGCGAACGGTCCCGTCATCGGCGAAGGGCGGGCGCAGCGGGCTGGGCGTTCCCTGATATTCTCCGAAGGCGAGCTGCGCAGTGAAGACGGCACCCTGCTGGCAAAAGCCACCGGCACCTTCAAGCTGCTCTATCCCAAACCGGAACACTGATAGAGCAATTTCGGGCGTACGACTAGGTCAAAATTTCATCACGAAGACACGAAGTTCACGAAGAAACACGAAGAAGAACAAAGACCAAGATGTGTAGGATATTTGTGCGTGCACCTGTCGGGATGACCAGGCCAACCACAACTCACAGCAAAAAACTCTCGCTTTTCTTCGTGTTTCTTCGTGTCCTTCGTGTCTCAAGGGAACACTTGTGCCGCTCGCGGCGCGTGTTGAGAACTAAAGACTAGGCTCTATGCACTAGATATCGCGCAACCGCCCATAATATTGGCTGAACAACTTCGGAACATTCTATAAACCATGGCACTCGATCCGCAGGTACAAATCCTCCTCGACCTGGCAAGGAAAGCGGCTTTGCCGGAAGTCTGGCAACTCACGCCCGACCAGGGCCGCGAGCAATACCTCACGCGCGTGAACAAGCTCAAGTTCAACGAGGCGATTTTCCGTACCGAAGACAGGCGCATCCAGGGTCCGGGGTCCGACATCCCGCTGCGCATCTATACACCACGCGAACTCAACCCGGGCGAGAAGCTGCCGGTCCTGTTGTGGTTCCACGGCGGTGGATTCGTAATCGGCTCAATCGATACCCACGACTCCGCTTGCCGAATGCTGGCAAACAAGGCGGACTGCCTTGTCGTTTCCGTCGACTACCGCCTCGCGCCCGAGTACAAGTTCCCGGCGGGCGTGGAAGATTGCCAGGCGGCGATGAAATGGACGGCTCTGCATGCGGTCGAGTTCGGTGGTGACGCAAGTTGCATGGCGGTCGGCGGCGACAGCGCGGGCGGAAATCTCGCGGCGGTACTGGCCATCCTGGCGCGGGACGCGGCCCACCCGAAGCTGGTTTTCCAACTGCTCGTTTATCCCTGCGTCGCGCCCGAACCGGAAACCGGTTCGCACCACAAATTCAAGGAAGGCTACATCCTTTCGCGCAATTCGATCACCTGGTTCTACAAGCAATACTTGCGCAGCGGCAAGGATGTGAACGATTTCCGCTTCGCGCCGCTGATGCACGACGACTTGTCCGCGTTACCGCCGGCGCTGATCATTGTCGCTGGCTACGATCCGCTGCGCGACGAGGGGATCGAATATGCAAAGAAGCTGATCGAGGCGGGCAACCGCGTGCGGTTGTCGAACTATGAAGGCATGGTGCACGGTTTCTATCTGATGGGCGGCGCGCTGGATGCGGCAAAACATGCCGTGGCCGAATCGGCGGACGCATTGCGCGAAGCGTTCAATGACGCGCGCGGCATCGATCGCAAGCTGACTAAAACGGCATGACAACGGGGGCGGGACATGAACAACCTGAAGGGAAAAGTAGCGTGGATCACCGGGGCCGGAACCGGCATCGGCCTGGCAGGTGCACAGGCGCTGGCGGATGCCGGTGCGATTGTTGTGATGTCGGGCCGCCGCAAGGAAGTGCTCGCCCCTGAGGCCGAGAAAATCCGCATCAAGGGCGGGACGGCCGAAGTCGAGGCGCTGGATGTATCCGATGCCAAGGCCGTGAAGAAAGTGGCCGACGCCATTCTCGCGCGCCACGGCCGCATCGATATCCTGCTCAACAGCGCGGGCCTGAACACGCCCAATCGTTACTGGAAAAACCAGACGGTCGATGGGTGGCGCGAGGTGATCGGCATCAACCTCGACGGTTCGTTCTATACGATTCACGCGGTGCTCCCGGCGATGCGCGCGAAAAAGGATGGCCTGATCATCAATGTCTCTTCCTGGGCCGGCGTCTTCCACCCCAAGCTGACCGGAGCGGCTTACAACGGCAGCAAGCATGCGGTGACAGCCATGACCGAAACCATCAACATGGAAGAATGCGCAAACGGCATTCGTGCCTGCGCGATCTGCCCGGCCGAAGTGGCCACGCCGATCATGGACCGGCGTCCCGTGCCGCCAAGTGCAACGGATCGCGCAAAGATGCTGCAACCGGAAGACCTGGGCAACACCATTCGCTTTATCGCCGAGATGCCGGCCCATGCCTGCATCAACCAGCTGATCATCAGTCCGACCTGGAACCGGATGTACATCGAAAACCTTTAAGCCGGGATTGCCGCGGAGCATGAGCTCGACCCTGTTCAGGAACGTCAGGATCCTGGACTGTTCCGGGGCGGATCCTTTCGCGGGCTCTGTCCTCGTCGAGGGCAATCGAATCACCGCAGTGGTGCCTGCCGGCACTTCGATTGCCGACGGAAATGCAGTGGTCGTCGACGGCCAGGGTGCGACGCTGATGCCCGGCCTCATAGAAGCCCACTCCCACCTGACGTTTACCGACGTGGCGCAATCGGTCGAACTGGGTTTTATTCCCCCCGAAGAACACATGCTGAAGACGGCGGTCAACGCGCGCCGCATGCTCGACGCCGGCTTCACGAGTTGTTTCAGCGCGGCGGCGGCGAAGCCGCGGCTGGACGTCGCGCTGCGCAATGCCATCGACAACGGCGATTTCCCCGGCCCGAGGACGCTGGCGGCAAGTCCGGAAATGACCGTTTCGGCGGGCTTGGGCGACGTGCGCCTGTATCACATGTACCGCGAGAATTTTGCGGTGGTCTGCAATAATCCCGAAGAATTTCGCCGCTATTCGCGCCTGATGGTGCGCGAGGGCGTGGACACGCTGAAGATCAATGTATCGGGAGATGCCGGCACCCCGGCCTCGCCCGCCGATACGACGGTGATGAACGATGCCGAGGTCGCCGCCGTTTGCGACGTGGCACAGGCGCACGGCAAGCGCGTCGCCGCGCATGCGCGCAGTGCCGAGTCGGTGAAAATATGCCTGCGCCATGGGGTCGATGTGATCTATCACGCCACGCTGCTCGACGACGATGCCCGCGACCAGTTGGAGGCGCAACGCAATCGGGTGTTCGTTGCGCCCGTGCTCGGTAACCTGTACTCGACGCTTAACGAAGCGGCCGCCTGGGGCATCACCCGCGAAATTGCCGAAGAACGCGGCATTGCGCATGAACTCGAAAGCGGCATCGCGAACATGAAGGCCTTGCACAGCCGCGGTGTGCGCGTGCTGATCGGTGGGGATTACGGATTCGCGTGGAATCCGATTGGAACCAACGCGCGCGATATCGGTCATTTTGTAGACATGCTGGAATTTTCGCCGATGGACGCGATCATGGCCGCCACGCGACTGGGCGCACAGATCATGGGCATGGGTGACCGGCTCGGCCAGATCCGCCCCGGTTACCTTGCGGATCTGCTCTTGGTCGACGGCGATCCCGTCGAGAATGTCGCGATCCTGCTGCGGCGCGATCGGCTCAAGGCGATCATGAAAGACGGCGCCTTCTGGAAATCGCCGGCAAGCGGTTTCGGGGGGGCATAGGGGTAAAACGCTACACGGAGTTTCCGCGTTGCCTACGTTGTTGCGTTATGCAGTTGCCGCCTTCGCGTCGCTCATGATGCTGTCGTCCGCACAGGCACAGTTGCAGCAGAATGCCGCCCGCGATCCTCAGGACCTCATCAACTGGTATTACGCGGCGACTTTCGGCACCGGAATTTATACTGCCGGCGATCGCTCGGTCAGCGTCCTGCAACTGCCTTTCTCGCGCGCATTGAGGACCGTTGCCGACGACGGCTCGGGACTCAAATTCAAAGTCTCGACCACGCTCGGCTTTTACGACTACAGTGTGGACACCGTTTTTAACGGCAACATTCCCCACCGTATTAGCACGCTTAGCGTGCTGCCCGGTCTCGAATGGGAATTCGCGCTGAGCCCGCGCTGGACGGTGCGGCCTTATGTCGACGGGGGCGTCGGCCAGGAACTGGATGGCCATGAATCGGCCTGGATCTATGACTTCGGCGTCAAGAGCCGCTATTTGATCGGACAGGACAACGGGGTCGAATTCTCGCTGGTCAATTCACTGACCTCCGCCGGCTATCGTCCGCGCGGTGGGCCGGTCAAACCGTTCGGTTATCTGGCAACGGGGCTGGACATTACGATTCCGACAGAACGCACTTTGTTTGGGCGGGAGGTGTTCATCGGTTTCACCCCGGTCTATTACCACTACTTCAGTCGTCTGAGTTTTGCCGAGTTCAACAATGCGCAGAATCGGATAGGCGAAGAAGTCCAGCTTGCCATCAGCATCCTCACGCGCAAGCCGTGGTCGCTCAAGTTTTTCGACGTGGATCGCATCGGCCTGGCGATACGCAGCAGCGGCGATGTCACCGGCGTGAGCGTGTTCACGTCGCTGCCGTTCTAAGCGTCGGCGGGATCGAACTTGGCGTAGCAGCCACAGGACGTACAACCGCGGTGTGACTGGTTGCGGTAGATGACATAAGGCACGCGCCGTGGTGTAATTTGCCGGCGACGAGTCGTGCTCCACGGTCGAACAGGCCTTATCGGGTCCGTGGCGGCGTAACGATCCAAACAAGATCACCAGTCCGGAGGCGCGTCTGTGACCCCGCTTGTGTCCATCCAGAACCTGAGCAAATCCTTTCCGGGCGTGCGCGCCCTGAACGACTGCCGGTTCGAACTGCTGGCCGGTGAAGTGCACGCCCTGATGGGGGAAAACGGGGCGGGCAAGTCGACCCTTATGAAGGTGCTCGCGGGTGTCTACCAGAAAGACGAAGGCGAGATTCGCATCGACGGGCAATTGGTGGACATTCCCAATCCGCGCGCTGCGCAGGCCCTGGGCATCGGCATCATCCACCAGGAACTCAACCTGATGAACCACCGCAGCGTCGCGCAAAACATATTCATCGGACGTGAGCCGAGGGGGCGGTCCGGCGTGTTCATCGACACGCAGAAAATGGAGCGGGACACCCGCGCGATTTTCGAACGCCTGCATCTGGACCTGGACCCGCGAACACTCGTCGGCGATCTGACGGTCGCCAGGCAGCAGATGGTGGAAATCGCCAAGGCCCTGTCGTTCGATTCGCGCGTGCTCATCATGGACGAGCCCACCGCCGCGCTGAACAACGCCGAAATCGAAGACCTGTTCCGCATCATCCGCCAGCTCAAGAGCCACGGCGCCGGCATCGTCTACATCTCGCACAAGATGGACGAGCTCAAGCGCATATCGGATCGTGCAACGGTGATGCGTGACGGCCAATATATCGCCACCGTGCCCACCGCGACGACCAGCATGGAGACCATCATCAGCATGATGGTGGGGCGTGCCCTGTTTGAAAGCGAAGGCCCGATGGCCCCCGCCATGGACCACGAGGTGGTGCTGGAGGTTCGCCATCTGAATCGCGGACGCACCATCAAGGATGTGAATTTCGTGGTGCGCAAGGGCGAGATCCTGGGTTTCGCCGGGCTCATGGGGGCGGGGCGCACGGAGGTGGCGCGCGCGGTATTCGGCGCGGACAAGGTGGACTCCGGTGAGATCCGGGTCCGCGGTGAAATGGTGCCGATCCATAGTCCGGCAGACGCGGTCAAGCGCGGGATCGGCTACCTTTCGGAAGACCGCAAGCACTTCGGTCTGGCCACCGGCATGGACGTGGAGTCCAACATCGTCCTCGCCACCATGCGGCGTTTTTTGTCGCTGGGGTTCTTCCTCAAGCGCCCGGTCATCCGCGAGACGGCCGCGAGATTTGTCAAACAACTGGGCATCAAGACGCCCTCCGTGTCGCAAAAAGTCGCGCTGCTGTCGGGGGGCAACCAGCAGAAAATCGTCATCGCCAAATGGCTGGTGCGGGATTGCGAGATCCTCTTTTTCGATGAGCCCACGCGCGGCATCGACGTCGGCGCCAAGAGCGAGATCTATAAGTTGCTGCATGCGCTGGCCGAGCAGGGGCGCGCGATCGTGGTGATTTCCTCCGAGTTACCGGAGGTGTTGCGCCTGAGCCACCGCATTCTGGTGATGTGCGAAGGTCGCGTGACCGGCGAGATGCCAGCGCTGGGCGCCACGCAGGAGCAGATCATGCAACTCGCCACCCAGCGTGAGTCCATGGCGAATGCCGTCGTGCACTGACCAACCGTCACCACGTCGAGCGCAATCGGAAAACACCCAAAGGAAAAGACACAATCCATGTCCGCCTATCAGCGCCTCAAGGCCTCCTTCTTCAGCCCCAGCACCCGGCAGAAACTGCTGGCTTTCGGGAGCCTGGTCGGATTGATGATTTTCTTCAGCATGGCGTCCCCCAGTTTCATGCAAGCCGACAACATGGTGGGCATCCTGCAGGCCACTGCGGTCAATGGCGTGCTGGCCATCGCCTCCACGTTCGTCATCATCACCGGAGGCATCGATCTGTCGGTCGGCACGCTCATGACATTTTGCGCGGTCATGGCCGGGGTCTTCCTGACTTACTGGGGCCTGCCGTTTTACGTGGGCGTGGCGGCGGCTATTTTCTTCGGCGCGTTTTCAGGATTTGTCTCAGGCGTGCTGATCGCCAAGCTGAAAATCCCGCCTTTCATCGCCACGCTGGGCATGATGCTGCTGCTGAAGGGGCTGTCTCTCGTGATCTCGGGCACCAAGCCCATTTATTTTAATGACACGCCGGAATTCCCGAGTATCTCGCAGGATTCATTGATCGGCTATTTCCTGCCCGACCTGCCCATTCCCAATGCGGTGTTGATTCTGTTCGTGGTGGCAGTCTTGTCCAGCCTGGTTCTGAACAAGACGGTGCTGGGCAGCTACACCTTTGCGTTGGGCAGCAACGAGGAGGCCGTGCGGCTCTCCGGCGTGAACGTGGACCGCTGGAAAATCATCATCTACTCGCTCGGCGGCGCCATCTGCGGCATCGCCGGACTGCTGATCGCCTCGCGCCTGAATTCGGCGCAGCCGGCGCTAGGGCAGGGATACGAGCTCGATGCCATCGCCGCCGTCGTCATCGGCGGCACCTCGCTCAGCGGCGGTGCGGGGACAATATTGGGGACGATTATCGGCGCCTTCATCATGAGCGTGCTGACCAACGGCTTGCGCATCATGTCGGTCGCGCAGGAATGGCAGACCGTGGTGACCGGCGTGATCATCATCCTGGCGGTGTACGCCGACATCCTGCGTAAACGCAAATAGCATTCTTGTTCATTTTTTCCGGAAAGGAGATTCGCAGACCAACCGCAACCCGTTTCATGAAGTTTCAATCGTCAAAACAAGCAAACGTGAGGAGACAAGAAATGAATTCCAAAAGAAAACTGGTGAGCATGGCAATCGGCCTGGCCCTGTCCGCGGGACTCGCCGGGCCGGGATACGCGGCTGAAGAGACTTACATTCCCCTGATCTCAAAGGGCTTCCAGCACCAGTTCTGGCAAGCCGTGAAGGCCGGCGCAGAGCAGGCAGGCAAGGATTACAAAGTGAAGGTGACCTTCGAGGGTCCCGAGACTGAAGCCATGGTCGACAAGCAGATCGACATGCTCTCGGCCGCGCTGGCCAAGAAGCCCAAGGCAATCGGATTTGCCGCGCTGGACAGCAAGGCGGCGATCCCGCTGCTGAAGAAAGCCCAGGCGGCCAAAATTCCGGTCGTCGCTTTCGACTCCGGCGTGGATAGCGACATTCCCGTCACAACCGCGACGACGGACAACCTTGCGGCGGCGGGCCTGGCGGCCGATAAGATGGCCGAGTTGATCGGCAAGGCCGGTGAAGTGGCGGTGGTAGTGCATGACCAGACCAGCCGTACCGGTATCGACCGTCGCGATGGCTTTTTGAATCGCATGAAATCGACCTACCCGAACATCAAGGTGGTGAGCGTGCAATACGGCGGCGGCGATCAACTGAAGTCGACTGAAATCACCAAGTCCATCTTGCAGGCCAATCCCAACATCAAGGGTATTTTTGGCGGCAACGAAGGCTCCGCGATCGGCGTACTGAACGGTGCCAAGGAAATGAAGCGCAAGATCGTGATCATCGGTTACGACTCCGGCAAACAGCAGAAGGCCGCTATTGCCGATGGGTCCATGGCGGGTGCCATTACCCAGAACCCGGTGGGCATCGGCTACAAAACCGTCGAAGCCGCAGTCAAGGCGCTCAAAGGCGAGAAGTTGCCCAAGATCATCGACACCGGCTTCTTCTGGTACGACAAGACCAACATCAAGGATCCCAAGATCGCCGCGGTTCTGTACGACTGATCGTGACTGGAAGAGGGGCTCTTCAACGCTTGTCGGGCCCTTCCTCCTTCATGCGTTTCCCGGGCCCCGCCCTCCACATTCCTGGTCGGCGGGCCGAGGCGACGTACGTCAGTTCCGATTAGCTGTTCCGAGTATCTGCAGAATGCGTTCCCGCCGCGGATCCGGAATTTTCGCCGCTTCGTCCTTCGCACTGGTCCCGTTGAACCCCGTGAGGCCGGGGTTCGCTCCATGGCCCATCAGAATCCGGACGATCTCCGTGTTTTCGGACGCGACAGCGTCATTGAGCGCAGGATATCCAAACGCCGGGATCGCGTTTACATCGGCACCCCGCGCGATCAGCAATTCGACAATATGCGGATTGCCTCCGTGCACGGCTTCATGCAGTGCGGTCGTGTTGATTCCGGCCGGGTGGATGTAACCCTGATTGACCGGCGCCTTCGCGTCGAGCAGGCTCTCGACCGCCGCCGTCTTGCCGCTCATGGCGGCGTAACCGAGTGCCCTGGCATCGGCATGGGCGCCGCCCGCGAGCAGGGCCTGCAGCGCCTGGCCATCGGGCCGGTCGATTGCGTAGCGCAACGGCAGCCAACCGGCATTCGGATTTTCACCGGCCGCCAATGCCTCGCGGACGGCGTCCGGTCCCCGCAGGATTGCAACCGCGAGCGGCTCCCGCCGCCATAAACTCGCGCGACTTTCCCGCATGCCTGACTTTTCGCTCGTCTTCTCCCACTTTTCGCATTCGAAATAATCGGGTGCGCTCCAGACATTGCACAATCGATTATCCGCATCCGACTGCCGGCAGTACTGGGGTTTGCCCGGATTTTTGACGGCCGCACATTTTTCGCGGGACAAGACGGCGATGCGATTGTCCGCATGCAAGAGCACGACGTCCGCGCCGAGTCTGGACGCCTCCTGCAGCAGCGTGGTTGTCGCATCTTCCTTCGCCCTGACCTCCAGCAGGCCGAGCGCGACGAAACCCCGGGCGATCAGTTGCGGCGCGTTTTCCGAGGTTGCGGTCGCCCGGACTGCTCGGGCGGAAAAGGCTTCCTGCGGCAATCCATATTCCGCGGCAAAGTGAACCGTCGGGGGCGCGGTGGCGCAACCGCAAACAAACAACGCCGTCAGCAGGCCGATCCCGCTGCGCCGCAATGCATGGACGTCTGCTGCCAAGGGTGTCTAACGGCCGACGAGGAAGTCGACTGCCAATGCGGCAAGCGAGCGTGCTCCTTGCAGCAATCCCGATTCGTCGATATAGAAACGCTGGGAGTGATTCGGCGCGGCCTTGGCCATGTCCTGGTCCTTCGGCGTGATGCCGACGAAGTAGAACATGCCCGGCACCTGCTGCTGGAAGTAGGAGAAATCTTCCGCGACCATCACACGCTGGTTCATCCTCGATCCGCCCTCGCCGCCGATGCGCTTCAGGGTCGGCAACATTTTTTCCGTGAGCGCCGGATCGTTGACCGTCACCGGCACCGCCTTGTCGATCCTGACCTCGGCCTTTGCGTTGTTGGCCTCAGCGATGGACTCGGCGATATGCTTGATGCGCGCGTGGATATCCTGGCGCATGTCTTCGTCGAAACTGCGGATGGTGCCGGTCATCTCGACCTGGTCGGGAATGATGTTCTTGCGGGTGCCGCCGTGAATGGTCGCGACCGTGACGACCGCCGGTTCCCTGGAAACGTCGATCTGGCGCGCGACGATGTTTTGCAGGCCGCCAATGATTTGCGCTGCCGTGACCACCGGGTCGATGCCGACCCAGGGCCATGCGCCATGCGTCTGCTTGCCTTTCACGGTGATGTAAAGCCAGTCCGCGCTGGCCATCAGCGGCCCCGCGCGGTAGGTGATCATGCCGGCGGGAATGCCGGAGATCACATGCAGGCCGAAGATCCCATCGGGTTTCGGGTTCGCCAGCGCGCCGTCCTTGATCACCAGCGGTGCGCCCCCTTCTTCGCCAGGCGGCGGACCTTCTTCGGCCGGCTGGAAAATGAATTTGACGGTGCCGGGGATCTGCTCGCGCACGCTGGCGAGCACTTCCGCCACGCCCATGAGGATGGCCATGTGCGCATCGTGACCGCATGCGTGCATGACGCCGACCTGCTGGCCGATGTATTCGGTTTTGACGGTGGACTTGAACGGCACGTCCACTTCCTCGACGACCGGCAATGCATCCATGTCGGCGCGCAGCGCGACGACGCGTCCGGGCTTGGCGCCCTTGAGCACGCCGACCACACCGGTTTTGCCGATGCCCGTCTGTACTTCCATGCCGAGCTTGCGCAAGTGAGCCGCGATCAATTCGCCGGTGCGGGTTTCGCGGTTCGACAGTTCCGGATGCTCGTGGAGGTCGCGCCGCCAGGCGATGACCTTGGGCTCGATGGCGCGGATGCGCTGATCGACGACCGTGGCAAGATCCTCCGCGCCGGCAGGAAGAGCCGACAACAGCAACAGCGAAACGAGAAACGCGATGCGTGACATGGCTTGGGCTCCCTGGAAGCGGTTGGACTGTCGGACCCGGTCGGGGTCGATCCGCATGCAATTTAAACACAAAGAACACATACGCAAAGGCTGGCATCCGGGCAAATCCGACTTCATAATCCGGCGACGTTTTCCTTAATGGTTGAAATGAGCGTCATGCAGGCAGTCACAATCGAGAAATGGACGTGGATTCCGCCGTCACCGACCGCACCTCTATTACCGGGCGTGGTCCACCTCGTGATATTCGTCGCCTTCCTTTTCTTCGCCGTTGTTCCTTGAAACAAAAGCGGCTCCCCTGAACCTATGCTCGGCGCACTGACGATCCTGCTGGTGTTCCAACTTGTCGGCGAAACGATATCGCGCGGGCTGGGTTTGCCCGTACCCGGCCCGGTGATTGGATTCATCCTGCTGCTGGCCGCGCTGCTGCTCCGTCGCGGCGTGCCCGAGGAATTGCGGACGACGGCGACCGGGTTGCTGACGCATTTCTCGCTAATGTTCGTGCCGGCCGGCGTGGGTGTCATGGTGCACCTGTCGCGGCTGCGCGACGAATGGCTGCCGATCACCGTGGCGCTGGTCCTGAGCACGCTGCTGACCATCGGCTGCACAGCGCTGGTGATGAACTGGCTGATGCGCCGCTTCTCCCACAAGGAAAAGGCATGACCCCGCGACTGACCGACATCTGGGTCTATCTGTCCACGACCCCGCTGCTGGGCCTGACGGTCACGCTGCTGGTCTACCAGGGAGCGTACTGGATCTACAAGCGGGCGAACTTCAATCCATTGCTGAATCCCGTGCCCACTTCGGTGGCGGTACTGGTTGTGATCCTGACGGTGACGAACACGTCGTACCAGACCTACTTCGATGGTGCGCAGTTCGTGCATTTTCTCCTGGGGCCGGCAACCGTGGCGCTGGCCGTGCCGCTCTATCCCCAACTCGGCAAGCTGCGGCGGGCCGTGATTCCGGTGATCGGCGCATTGCTCGCGGGCGGCGTCGTCGCGGCGGGATCCGCGGTCGGTATCGCGTGGCTGCTTGGCGCCAGCGACACGACGTTGCTGTCCATCGCACCAAAGTCCGTAACCGCCCCGATCGCGATGGGCATCTCCGAGAAGATTGGCGGCCTGCCGTCGCTGACAGCAGTGCTAGTCATGGTGACCGGCGTCATCGGTGTCATCAGCGCGAAATACGTCCTGAATTTCCTCAAGATCGGCGACCACGCCGTGCGCGGTTTCTCCATCGGCCTCGCGGCCCACGGCATGGGCATCGCCCGCGCTTTCCAGGTCAGCGAAGAGGCGGGGGCCTTTGCTGGGGTGGCGATGGCGTTGACGGCGCTGGCGTCGTCGATTTTGTTTCCGCTGTTGCTTTGGCTATTTACGCCCTAACCAGAGTGAAGGTTGGGAGCAGCGAGGTGGTAGCGGCCGACGACGAACTTGCCTTGATGCAGGTGACGGACTAAAGAGGACATCGCTAGCGTGGCTTGCGGTCTTCGGAGTTAGCGAGAAGCGGACATATGCGACGGTGCCAGTGTTGCCGGAAGCGGTAGGTCAGCCAGATCGCGGCACCATGAATCTTACAAACCGAGTATTCCAATGTCCTAGCCGCGTTAATGTGCTTCTCTTCTTTATCAGAAACTTCCACGCTTGACCGTTCGGTGGTGATGCGATAAATGCTTCCTGCATAAAAAGATGAGGGGCTCTCCAGTCCCCGAATCACGTCGTGTTTCCATTCTGAAATTCATTATACGTATCTGATGGTTTGACACATTGCGGCATCGGCATGTGCCTTCTTCGACCTCATGCTGAGGACATAATGACAAGGGGGAGCTGTATGTACTCCACACTCGGCAACGGGATAGCGGCGGCTCGCCTTGTGGTATTGATGTTTGTGGTCCTCAGCCTCGGATCCTGCGGCGGCGGCGGTGGAGGCGGTAGCAGCCCTGGACCTTCGAAAGTATTCGTCGCGGACTCCGGAAATGCTGCCATAGGATCGGTCATTAATCCGAATCCGGCTCCGGGCTCGATTACGGTCGACCGGATCATCAAAGGTACATCTTCCAATGGTATCGTCCCTCTCGGCATCGTCCCCGCTCTTTTATTCGATGCCGGCAGGAATCAGCTTTACGTGTCCAACGAAACGTCGATTTTCGTCTTCAACAACGCAAGCACAGCGAATGGACCGGTCGATTACAGCCGAAGAATTGCTACATTAGCTCCGTTAGGTGGAGGAAATTTCAATTCCTTGCAACTGGACTCGGGGCGCGACATGCTCTATGTAGGGGATCTCACCGCTGGTGTCAGGATCTATCACAACGCCAGCACAGCGAACGAGATTGGCGGCCCGGACCGAGTGCCTGACCGGACAATATCGTCCGCAAGTTTCGGAACCGACTTTCGGATTCGCGACATTGCGGTCGACCAGGCAAATGACGTTCTCTATGTAGCAGTGGTCACGATCGCTCCGTCGCTGGCCATGTCAGTATTTGTCTTCGACACTGCGAGTACCTTGAACAATATCAACGTGACTCCGAATCGAAGCATCACTTTGACGACGAGCACTTATGACACGATGGGATTGTTCGTTGATGTCGCGCATGACAGACTGTTTGTCGCTGATTCTTCCGGGGATGTTTTCGTGATTGAAAATGCTCATAGCAAATCCGGTGGACCGACTTCGCCGCCCGACCGGGTCGTAATTTTGCCTTCACCAGTCACCAGACTTGCCGTCGATACGGTAAACGACAGGCTGTACGCTGCCGGGGGCACTTCAGCTCTCTACATCGTGCCTGGAGTCAGCACCGCCTCCGGATCAATTTCTGCCACTGCCGTACTGCCTTCGGCGACCGGAAATTTCACGGCGGTCGCGATCACGCCTTAGCGAAGCGCTGAAATTCAGGCTTTAGGATTTCAGGTCTAGACCGCGGTCGAACCACCGCAATACATTGAACCACGCAGACAAGACCGTAAAATAACGCGTTCGCAGGACGCTTGAAACTCCTTTTTCTGGGGCAAAGAAGTCGTTTTAAGAATGCTCCGAGATGCCGCGTGCCAATCGTCACTTCCTACGTGTTCATGTCTGGCATCATGCGCATCGCATGTCTAAGCGTTCGATGAAAACAAGATGCCGTTCTGTTTTTGCGGGTGCCACCCTGGAGGTGGAGAGACTTGCGAAAAAACACGGCGAACCGCGCATCATTTGCTATGGCCTGTTGGACGGCGGATGGTTGTCGTGGGCTACACGCCGCGTGTCGCGGATCGCCACATCTTTAGCATGAGGAAGGCCAATGAACGCGAAAAAGCCCGCATCGCGGCGCTCCTTGAAGTCTGACCTGGCTCGCGTTAACGCTCACAAGGTTAGGACTAAAGAGTATGGGGAACTTCCCGAACTTACGGAAGATACGCTCGCGCGTGCAAAGGTGAACAAAGGTGGAAGACCCTCCTCACCGAATCCCCGCAAGCTGATCTCGTTGCGCCTTCCGGCCGATGTGATTGAACGCTGGAAGGCCACTGGGCCGGGTTGGCAAACGCGCATGCGGAACGCCTGAGCAAAGTACGGTAACGAAACCTGACTCTAGATGTAGCGCACTAAGCTTGCTGCTGATCGGACCTGATGATAAACGTTGGGTGTCACTAACTGGACAGGAGGATCAAAATGCCGACCAAATATGCCGTCGTTTCAGGTGTTCTCTTCGGTGTGGTGGCCGTTCTTCAAGCCGCGCGGGCTCTTTATACATGGCCTGTGAATATCGGAGGCGTTGATATACCGGTGTGGGGTTCCTGGGTTGCGGTGGTCGTCGCTGGTGGCCTGTGTATCTGGGCATTTCAGTCCGGACGCAAATAGCACGGTCATGTTCAGCGTATTCGTAGCCGTGCCGCCCGACAAAGCATTCGCAAGCGGAAGTTTGCAAGCCTGGCTTTGCACGCTTGCTCGCACCGTTCAATGCAAACGTTGGGCTCAGATACGACCGCCGACAATCGGCGCGGCAATGGTTTTATGCCATTCCCCAAATTAGCCGTCCTGACGCTGATCACCATGCTCGCATTTGCAGGAAATTCTCTGCTGTGCCGCATAGCGCTCAAGCAAACCGGAATTGACGCAGCCAGCTTCACTTCTATTCGGCTGGTTTCGGGTGCGTTGGTGCTCTGGCTGGTGACGCGTTCTTTCCGTAGTACCCGTGTGGGCAAAGGCAACTGGCTTTCTGCGTTCATGTTGTTCGCCTACGCTGGCGGCTTTTCGTTCGCCTACATGAGCCTGACTGCAGCGATGGGAGCCCTGCTGCTCTTCGGTGCGGTACAGGCCACGATGATTGGCCATGGCATATGGAATGGTGAGCGTCTGGCAGGGCGGCAGCGTGCCGGCCTTTTGCTGGCGTTGGGCGGGCTGCTTGGCCTGTTGCTTCCGGGCCTGTCTGCGCCACCGCTGGTCGGCTCGGCTTTAATGCTGATCGCTGGCGTTGCGTGGGGCGTCTATTCATTGCGCGGCCAAGGAGCCGGTGACCCCACTCGGGTTACCGCCGGCAATTTCCTGCGCGCGACTCTTTTTGCCGTGCTGCTGAGTCTGTTGCTGAATTCCAGAGCGCAACTCGATATGCCCGGCGTGTTGTACGCGATTGCGTCAGGCGCAATCGCGTCGGGGCTGGGTTATGCGATCTGGTATTCCGTCTTGCCGGCGCTGAAGGCCACCCTCGCTGCGACTGTCCAGCTCAGCGTTCCGGCGATCGCTGCATTTGCTGGCATCATCATTCTCGGAGAGCCCTTTACCGCACGTTTCGCATTGGCTTCCATAGCCATTCTTGGTGGGATCGCCTTGGTGATCCTGAGCAAGTCGCATGATCGAGAAACCCAACAAGTTGCTCCAGCCGAAGCCAAAGATGGTGCATAGTGGGGGTGGGACCAACGCAACACTTTGATTCGCGCTAATCGTCAAAGGTCGCGTCAGTTGCATTCGTGGCGTCGCTGCCGCCCGTGAAATGCAGCCGTGTCCAACCAAACCGGAGAAGAGAATGGATAGCACACAGCAGCCCCGGCACTTTCAGCCAGGCGAAGGCACGAGCTATAAGCTCGGCCGGATGACGATGACCTTCAAGACCACGGCCGCCGCGGACTGGAATGCGTATACCGTGTGCGAAGCCATCGAACCGCCTGAATCCGGCGCTGGCTATCATCGGCACCCGACCTACGATGAGACCTTCATCATCGTCGAGGGGCACTACGACTTTCGCCTGGACGGCAAGTTGTTGAAGCTCATCCCCGGGGACGTGGTGTTCGTGCCCAGGGGAACACCGCACGGCTTCATATGCACGGGCCCGGAGGTAGGTCGCCAGATAATCATCAGTTCACCCGGCGGCATCTTCGATGCCATGATCGCTGAGGTCACCATGCTGGATACGGGCAGCCCGACACGTAAGGCCTCGGATGAAGCAAAGGCCATCGCGACGAAGTACGGGCTTGAGTTTCTGCCCTCATAAACTGCGCCCAATCCTTTTAGCACCGCAAGCGCCGATCACGACGAGGCGTTGCTACCACTCCATTCTGGTCGAACCCCCGCAACACTTTGATCGCCCCGGATAAGCTTTCAGAATAAGGCCCTCCGGAGACCTTAGAGCCCCATTTTCGGGGCTAAAAAGGCGGTTGAGAGTCCGATAAAAACACATCAGCTTGCGGGCCGCTTCTAATATCCCTGGCGTTGAACGTAAAGGGGGGCATCTTCGGTTGCTTCCACCAGAACGACACCAAGACCCAGCGCGTCATGCGCATTTCTATGCCTTCGTGTCCTAGATAGATGATCGGGATTTGCGTGGTCGGTGCGATATCCGGACTCACGCCCGATGCATCACAGACTGAACGCGAGAGCCGTCTGTTGCAAATCGCTATGAGGAAGATTGAGGAGGGGGTAATAAGCCGTCTGCTCAAATCTCAAACTCGACGCCGATTTCCATAATCTGGGCGCTCGGTATATTGAAATAGGCGCCGGGCCGCTGAGCGTTGTGATGCATGAGCGCAAACATCGCTTTGCGCCACGGGGCCATACCGGTCCGCCGGCCAGTCGGAATGATGGTCTCGTGACCGGTAAAGTAAGTCACCTGCCCTAGATCGCATTTTGCAATCTGCCGGCGCGCCATCGCGACCTTGAGTCCTTGGGGGACATCCGGCTGTTCCATAAAACCGAATCGAAGTTCGACGCGGGTCATGTCATCGGAAATGGGGGTGATCCTGACGCGATCTTCGTCGGTTACGCGCGGCGTTTCCGTCATTTCTACCGCGACGAGTAGCACCTTTTCGTGCAGCACGTGATTGAGCTTGAGGTTGTGTGAGAGAGCCAGCGGCACGCCCGTCGCCATGCGCCCGAGCACTACGGCCGTGCCCGGGATTCGGTGCGGTGGATCGACTTTGATGCGATCGATAAAATCTTTCGACTTCTCTCGAATTTCCCGGCGCACTTTGTCCATGATCTCCTCGCCCTTGCGCCAGGTGAGCATGAGGAACGCGATGAAGAATGACATCACCAGTGGGAACCAGCCGCCGTCCAGAAGCTTTGTCGAGGTTGATGCAAAAAACAGCAAATCTACGGCGAGCAGGCTGCCGTTCACGGCATAGACGATGAACAGATTATGTTTCCACTGCAGTGCGACAAATGTCGCCATCAGCGTCGTGATTGCCATCAGCAACGAAACTGCGATCCCATAGGCTCCCGCCAGCGCTTCGGACGAGCCGAAACCGATAACGGCCGTCAGGGTGCCAAACGCGAGCGCCCAATTCACGACCGGGACATAGATTTGGCCGATCTCCTTTCCGGCCGTGTGAACGATGTTCAGGCGCGGCAGAAAACCGAGCTGAATGGCTTGCTGCGTCAGCGAAAAGGCGCCGGAGATGATTGACTGGGCGGCGATCACGGTTGCGACCGTCGCGAGTACGACAAGACCGTAGTGCGCCCATTCCGGGGCAAGCTGATAGAAGGAATGCTCTACCGCACCGGGCTCAATCAGGAGCAGCCCTCCTTGACCGAAGTAATTGAGCGTCAAAGCCGGCAGCGCCACGCCGAACCAGGCGATGCGGATCGGAAGCGGACCGAAATGCCCCATGTCGGCATAGAAGGCCTCGCCGCCCGTGACCGCCAGGAAGGCACCCCCAATCACCGCCAAGCCAACCGGCCCGGCGTGGGCCAGGTAGGTGATCGCCGGCAGGGGACTGAGCGCGGCGAGAATCGCAGGCGCCTTTGCAATTCCCGCGATTCCAAGAATCCCGATGACAACGAACCAGATCAACATGATTGGTCCGAATATGGCGCCGATCCAGGATGTGCCCTTGCGCTGGATAGTGAACAACAAAACGAGGACCACGACCGTCAGTGGAACCACGAGTCGCTGCGCTTGGGGCGCGTAGAGCTTGATGCCTTCGATTGCGCTCAAAACCGAAATCGCCGGGGTGATGGTGCCGTCGCCGTAGAGCAACGTTGCCCCGACAAGGCCTACCAGAACGAGGACGGCGCGCCACCGGCTTTGTTTCGCGCGATGCGGACTGACCAGGGCGAGAAGTGCGAGGATGCCACCCTCGCCGTGATTGTCGGCGCGCATGATCAAGATCACATACTTGATCGAAATGACAATGATCAACGACCAGAAAATCAGCGACACGACACCGAGGACCGCCTCCGGCGAGACAGCTCCACCCGGGCTCGCTGCTTTAACCGCGACCTGCAGGGCATAGAGCGGACTCGTCCCGATGTCGCCGAAAACGATGCCCATGCATGCCAGGGAAGCAGCTGCCCAGGCGCCACGGCTTTCGATCGGAGTGCTATCCCTGGTCACCGCTTCGATGGACATATTCTCCCTTTCCGATGAATTTCACGGATCCCCGCTGACGCTTCACTTCAGTGATGTTCAGCATAGTGTATCTATAAAAATTCGAGCAGCAGCCGTGGTGATAATAAAACGAAACTGGCGACGGCGGCATCCGTGAGCACCGCCCTTCTCTGGAGAAGGGGCCTCGTTAGCAGTGACGCAGGGCACGGCGTTCGCTTAAGCGGACGCCTGCATGATTAGTGGTCCGAACATTCAGCTATTCTGATCTGTCGGCGCTGTCGCTTGCTTACTGAAGTTGACAAACTTATCTTCGGGCGTAACCTGAAATGGAGTTGAGTCACAAGGTCCTGACAAGCAATGAGCACTGATAGCAACCCAATGCCGAGTGAGGCCCGGGACATAGTCGTGGTCGGGGCCTCCTCTGGCGGCGTGGGGGTGATCACCAATTTGCTCGGGCGCCTTCCTTCGACCATCCCCGCTGCGCTGTTCGTCGTACTGCACCTAGGCAGGGGTTACAGGGGGGATCTCGCCGGCCTGCTCGCGCGACATTGCGCCTTACCCGTGAATTTCGCCACCGATGGGGAGCTGATCGACAAGGGGCACGTGTACGTGGCCCCTGGCGACCAGAACATGATGCTGGAGAGCGGCCGTATCGTGGTCCAGGCCAGTCCACGGGAAAGTTTCCATCGCCCTTCGATCAATGCGCTGTTTCGGTCTGCAGCGCAATCGCATGGTCGGCGCGTGTTGGGAGTAATCCTCACGGGGATTCTGGAGGATGGGGCCGCCGGTGCGTGGGAGATCTGGCATCGCGGCGGCGTCGTCATCGTTCAAGATCCAACCGAGGCCCCCTATCCCGACTTGCCAAAGCACGTTATCGATACCGTCCCGGTGGACTACTGCGCGCGATTGCCCCGGATAGCCGATCTCATTCAGAATTTCGCAACTCGACCACGTCGGGCACTGCCCCTAGGGGGAGCTCCTGAAGCCAGGGTGCTGATCGTCGAGGACGAACGCATCGTGGCAAAGGGCCTTGAGCAGGAGCTTCAGGCATTCCACTATCAAGTATGCGCGACGGCAATGAGCGGCGAAGCGGCGGTGGAAGCCGCCGAGCGCACGCGCCCGGATGTGGTGCTGATGGATATTCGGCTTCCCGGCTCGATGGATGGCACGCAGGCCGCCGCGCTGATCTGGCAACGGCTGCAGATTCCCGTTGTTTACCTTACAGCCTACGCCGACGCCGCAACACTCACTGCCATTAAGCGCACCAATGCCTACGGGTACGTGATGAAGCCCTACGAGCCGAATGAAGTCCACATCGCGCTGCAGCTCGCGCTGGAGCGCCGCGACCGGGAACGCATCACCTAGCTAGCGTGGAGACGGTCACGCGCGTTCCGCCTTTTGATTCCACACGAACCTGTGCACCTATCTGCTCGGCGAGCAGGTGCACGAGCTGTAGGCCCAGAGAGCCCTTCGCTGCGATGTCCGTCGCGACCGGTAAGCCGATACCGTCGTCGGACACCGAGAGTACTGCACCCGACTTGTCCAGCGCGACGACGAGCGTGCCTTCGCGGCCATCTGGAAAGGCGTACTTGAGGGTATTGCTGATTAGCTCGTTCAACATCAGCCCGTACGGAACGGCGAGACCAATCTCCAGGTTGATTGATGAGATCTTCAGTTGCACTCGTACGCGCTCTTGATCGATCTGGTACACCGACAGCAGGTTCTTCACAAGCTTTGCGGCGAATTCCGACATATCGACGCGCGCAAGCTCCGACGAACTGTACAAAGTTTGGTGGATGTCGGCGATAGCTCGGATGCGATTGCCCATGTCCGAGAGCGCCGCATGGGCCTTGCTATCGTTGACTTGCCGCGCTTGCAGCCTTAGCAGGCTGGCGATCACCTGAAGGTTGTTCTTCACGCGGTGATGAATCTCGCGCAGCAGGGTTTCTTTGTCGAGCAGTGATTCGCGTAGCAGGTGGTTGCTGCGCTCCACCTCTTCCGTGCGCAGGTACAGGTCACGCTCCATGCGCCGCTGCGTTTCCAGGCTCGAATTCTCGAGGCGGACGAACGCCGTCACGTCGGCAACACGGTGGATCAGGTGGCTGACCCGCCCAAAATCGTCGAGTACTGGAAAATTTGCGGGCGACCAATAGCGCTCCTCGAACCCGGTACCATCGTCCTTCCGCTGGCGTACGTCGTATTTCTGCAAAGCCATGAAATGCGGAGCGCGACTGCGCAGCACCTTGTCGAACGATTGCCCCAAGTTGTTGACGCCGGTTGCGTTCGCTTCGTCTGGATTGTCGGGAAAGACGTCGAACATGTGCCGACCCAGGACGTCCTCACGCCGTGTCATGGTCGCCTCCAGGTACGCATCGGAAGCGGCCACGATACGCAAATCTGGAGTCAGGACCAGGTAGAGTTCCGGGACCGACTCAAAGATCGCGCGAAAGTCCAGCGGAGAGGAGTCTGAAAGGTTGTTTTCCATGTATCCAGACAACGCCAGTTGAAGGCCAGACAGACGGAGACGTTGTGAGGGCGCTGAATGCGAAGCCCCTGGAAAAAAGTTGCCCGTCGCACGCGTACCCGCACCACACGGACCGGCTGCAGCGATTAGACTTTCTCGACAGCTGCCGTCAACTTTTCCAGAATCACGACCGGCTTCGGCGTAGAGGCGTAGACCACCGAATCCTCGATCGCTTCCAGGAAATGCTCCTCGCCCGTTTCCGTATACAGGTAATCGCCCGGACCCAGGACTTCTCCGGCCAATCGGACTTTTCCGGAAAGCACGAGGAAATCCTCGCCCGCCGCATGCTTATGCGGGAAGCCCCGAGCGCCGGCCTTCAGCCGGACGATATACGTCGGTCCCTGTTCCTTGGTCGCCCGCAATAAAACCCTCTCGGCACCTTCGTAGCCGGCAGGCTTCCACTCACGTTCACCAGCACGCTTAACAATCATGGTTGCTCCTGTATCGATCTGGCGATCCTGACCACAGATGGACTATACCCTTCCACACGGGATACTTCTGCTTTGCTCCACCAGGAAGCGGCAGAGTTAACTCTTAGCCGATTCAATCCGCCTGCGCGCCCGTCACGCGCCAAATAACATCACCTACATCGTCCGCCACCAGCAAGGCGCCGTCGGGGCCGATCGCGACGCCGACCGGGCGTCCATAAGACTCCCGCTCGTCCGGGGCAAGGAATCCAGTCAGGATGTCTCGCGGCGGCCCGCTCGGGCGCCCATCCGTGAACGGTACGAAGACGACCCGGTATCCGCTGAGGGTGCTGCGATTCCAGGAGCCGTGCTGCCCGATTGCCATGCCCTCGGGATATCCTGGCAATGTTCCTGCTGGTAGCCAGCACAGGCCCAGGGATGCGGTGTGTCCGCCCAGCGCATAGTCCGGCACGATCGCTTTTGCGACTGCTGCCGGATCCTGCGGTACCCGGTCGTCCACAGTCTGTCCCCAGTAACAATAAGGCCAACCGTAGAAGCCGCCATCGCGCACGGAGGTCAGGTAGTCCGGAGGCGTCTCGTCGCCCAGGCCGTCGCGCTCATTGACTACTGTCCACAAACGTCCGGACCGCGGTTCCCATGCGAGGCCCACAGGATTGCGCAGACCTGAGGCAAAGACGCGGCTCCTGCCGGTGGCCAGATCGAGTTCGTAAATGCAGGCCCGGCCCGCCTCGATGTCGAGGCCACGCTCGCCGATATTGCTGAACGAGCCGACGCCAATGAAAAGTTTTCCTCCATCAGTGCTCGGTAACAGGCTGCGCGTCCAATGCCCGCCGGGTTTGAACGTCGTCAACTTGCGCCCCGGCGCGGTGATGCGCGTCGTGCCCGGCGTGTAAGGGAAGGCGACCACGCCGTCGGTGTTGCCGACATAGAACGTCTCGCCCAGCAACGCCATGCCGAATGGCTGACTCAATCCTTCGAGGAACGCCTCGCGTATTTCGGCGACGCCGTCGCCGTCCGCGTCTCGCAACAACGTAATCCGATTCGGGCTGACGCCTACTGCAGCGGCGCGCCGCATCGTGCTGACCATGGCGTAGTCGAAGACGGACTTGATGGGTCCCGGCAGGAACAAGGCCTCGGCCACGGTGACGTCGCCATTGGGCAGCACGTTGATCCAGCGAGGATGCTTGAGGCCGGTGGCAAACGCATTGACTTTGAGACCGGTCGCCGCAACCGGCGTTTGTCCCGCTTCCCAGCCCCTGGCCGTCGGCATCTTGAGCGTGGGCATGCTGCCTTGCGGCCTTGCTGTCGGGATCGTCGGCTTGGCGCCCACTGCCTGCTGGTGCGCGCTGCCCTGCAGGCGCCGCCACATAATCGCCGCGTCGCCGACCAGCGCGACCATTCGCGCGAAAACGTCAGACAGCCTCATTTCACTCCTCCTCTAATGCTTCAACCTCAACGCAAAGGCGCAAAGTACGCAACGGGTCGCAAAGGAAAACAGGTCAGGTGGAAAGGAAATGGTTGGCGTCCTTTGGTCAGTTGCCGGCGTCAAAATTACCGGACGAACGGAATACTGGAGAGCGCTTACATCAATTCTATTGATCTTGCTTTCCTTTGCGCACCCCTCAAGGGGGTACTGTAAAGAGCCTTTGCGTTGAGATGTAAGTTCCAGATTAAGCGAGCTTGACCGGCTGTGACGCCGCTTCAAGATGACAATCCGCTAATCCGGCAGTCGAAGGCAAGCTGCACGCAATAGTCCATCTCGAAACCGCGCTGGGACTGGCGGATCAGTCCGAGATAGGGGTTGTTCACGACTGATGCAGATGACGGACTCAAGAGGACATCGCTAGCGTAGCTGCTTTCGATCCACAGCGGTAGTTCATGACCGTCCGCTGTCGGGCGACCCAACCTCCCCGAAACCTCAAATGTCCGTGCGCGGCCGCCCACTGCGGGGCCTGATCGATACAAAACCCGCCGACGATAAGAGCGCGGTCGGGCTGGTATGGTGATGCCAGAAACTGCTCGAGGCGCTTTGTGGCATGCTGGGCGTCCGAGCTAGAAGGATCCATCCCGCACCTCATTGCCTTCATGCTCATCGATAGTGATGGCCAGTTCAAGCGCCTCCGCCATAACGGCGGCGGCGTCATTCACGAAGGAACTTTCAAACGGCAAAGGAGAAGCACATGGCTCATACCGACTGGATGATCCGCGGTCCCGAGATCGCGTCGTGCAATTGCTCTTATGGTTGCCCCTGCCAATTCAACGCCCTGCCCACCGATGGCACCTGCCGCGCGGCGGTCGGCATACAGATCGAGAAA
>JANXVW010000334.1 GCA_025351455.1 Betaproteobacteria bacterium
GCCGTGAATACGTGAATGTCGTGAATGTCGGAAAGTCCGTGACTACGTGACTGTCGTGACTCTCGTGACTGTCTTAAGAGCCGTGACGAAAAATGGGATCTAGGTAAGAATTAAATCGTATTTCGCATTAAACGCTTCTTACGGCATTCACGATATTCACGTATTCACGACATTCACGGCCTTTACGGCCTTTACGGCCTTCACGGCCCTTAAAAACCTTCGTGTATTCCGTCGTTTTTCACCAGCAGATGTTTTGGCTTACCGTCGGAAGCATGTTGCAGATTGGCCGCAACCTGCTTGCAGAGTCGTTTGAGGTGACTCGCGTCTTTGCTTGCAATCACTTCATCCAGGAAATCCACCCGGTGTATGGCGTTGGGCAACGTCAAGTGGATCTGGTGGCAACCTTCGGCATGCTTGTGTGCGATCGATGCCCCCGCGAACGCGTTGCCCAGGGTATTAAGCAGTACTTCGATTTTCTCTTTCATGTGGTCTCCAGTTCGTGCAAATGCGCCACGGCTCGCCTGCCGCCCCGGCAAGCCTGACGGGTACGCCCCCGCTTTTCCGCGATCTGCTTCGGCAGTCTCAATGCTCGCGCCAATCTACCCCTCACGTTTCACACGAGCCGGGCCGAAGGTTCGCATCATCGAACCCGGGATGCTATCGCGTAATCCGCCCTTCCGGATTTTTTTGAGGTGTCGGGCTTGCCGACGTCCAGACTGGATCCGCGCGGATTGACCAGCGTTTGCGCCACCGCGAAAACGGTCCACTTCACCGCTCACCGTTCGCTGTTCACCGTTCCCTGTTCACCGTTCACCGTTTCCCGTTCACCGCCTCACAGCGAGCACCCCGTCCCCCTCCATCACTGTCGCAAACCCCGCGCTCGCCAGCCTCCTCGCCACTTCATTCGGCACATCGCGCCCGCTGGTCAGCATGTTCGGCGTACCGGTGTAGTGGAACAGTTTTCCCTTGCGCCGGATCACCCTGGCGAGGTGGTCGTAGAAAACTTGCGAATAGAGTTCCCCGGCTATGCCGAAGCGCGGCGGATCATGCAGGATGGCGTCCACCGATGCGGCGGGCATCGCCACGATCTGCTCGGCGATATCGCCTTGCGTCAGCGATAAGCGAACGTCGCCCTGCGGCGACCAGGGATTGAGGCTGCGCAACCAGATCACGTCGGGATTGTTCTCGAAAGAAAGAATCTTCGCGGCATGCCCCTGCAAGCACCAGGCTGCGAAATAACCGAGCCCGCCGCAGGTATCCAGAACCACTTTTCCGCGCGGCTGGATCAGCCCGACTTTGCGTTCGGCGTCCGCCCACGGCGAAACCTGCGCGCTGACCAGCATCTTGATGCCGTCGATCTCGAACGTTGGCGTGCCCCACGGCGTGGGAACCAGCTTGATTAGCGAATTTGTGAACCGCGAGACCGGTTCAAAGGTTTCTCCGGTCCAGTAGTAGATGGTCCTGTCCTTGCAAGTGTCCACCCACGGATACTTCTGGCCTTCCCAAGTCCAGCCCGCCTCTGTCACCTCGACCGTAGCCGTCGAACGGTCGAGGTCCAGCGAGCATTCGACTTTGGGTCCGCCTGCGCCCAGGGCTGCGCGTAAGGTTTCGAGGACTTGCAGAGTAACAAGCGGTCCGGTCATCGCCAATCGGTCTGCACGGCCTGCGGCTTGATCAATCGAACAGTTGCTGCAGCAGGTCTTTCCCGGTTGACCTTGAGATTTGCATTCATATTAACTCAGGAATAACCGCACGGCATCCGCGATTCAGTGAAAAGGATGTGGGCTCGCGGCTCGTGCGTCGAGAGAAGTTCCATGTTCCCCTGAAGTGGCCGGCATGGCTGGAGTGGCAGGTGCTACCGGCTCGATCGGGGATACCGGGCCCACGCTGCCTTTTATTCCCTGCATCGGATATTGGCTTTTGGACGCTTAACGTTGAAGGACTGGTCGACCAGGTAAAGCGCGCCGAATACCGCGAGGGTAGCCGCAAGGAAAGAAATGCCGATTGCAAACGTTTGGTTCATGCTGTCTATTGAGTTAACCCGCCATTACGACCAAGCCCTGCCCGATGCCCCTGTCCAAAGATACCGAAGCCCCGGTTCCGCAGAAAGCGACTCTACTTCAACTGATCCGGATCGTCATTTCGATGCTGTTCATGATTGGTCGCAACAAGGATTACGGCGCCGCCGCACCGACGATCGATCCGGTCAAACTGATCTTCGTCGCCATCATCGGGGCCGCGCTGGTCATAGCCGGGCTGGTTTGGCTCGCGACTAGTATCGCTCGCTGAGTGATCGGTAAACGGTAAACAGTCAGTTCGACCTGCCCTGGCCGGGCGATGGGTTACGCCCTTACCGTTCGCCGTTCACCAGTCTGGCGTCCGCCAGACTTTGCGCGATAATGCGGGCATACATTGAATGGCAAGGACAAACGTGACTGCACCAGTTCCGAAAAGCGACCCCCTCCGCTTCGACGCCTTGGTCGTCGGTGCCGGGTTCTCCGGCCTGTATCAACTGCTCTGCCTGCGCGACCGGCTTGGCCTCTCGGTCAAGGTCCTGGAGGCCGGCGCAGGGGTCGGCGGCACGTGGTACTGGAACCGCTACCCGGGTGCGCGCTGCGATTCGGAAAGCCATTCCTACTGCTACTCGTTTTCCGAGGAACTGTGGCGGGAGTGGGAGTGGTCGGAAAAATACCCCGGCCCGCCCGAGATCATGCGCTACCTGAACCATGTCGCGGACAAATTCGACTTGAAGCGCGACATCCGCTTCAACACCAAAGTCGAATCCGCGCACTACGATGAAAAAGAAAACGTCTGGCGCGTGGCCACCCATACCGGCGATACGTACACGACGCAGTTCCTGATCACTGCCGTGGGTTGCCTGTCGACGGCGAACGTGCCGGACATTCCCGGCCTCGAAACTTTCCAGGGCAAGTGGTATCACACCGGCCACTGGCCGCACGAAGGCGTCGATTTCCGGGGCAAGCGCGTCGGCCAGGTTGGCACCGGGTCGACCGGCATCCAGGCTGCCCCCGTGATTGCCGAGACGGCGAAGCACCTGACCGTATTCCAGCGCACCGCCAATTACAGCGTGCCGGCGCGCAATGGTCCGCTCACCGCGGAGTTCAAGCAATGGATCAAGGACAACGCCGAAGAAATCCGCAACACGATGCATGCGGCCGTCAACGGCCACCCGTTCCTGCTATCCGAGACTCTGGCGCTGTCCGTCTCGCCCGATGAACGCGAAGCCATTTACGAAAAGGCCTGGGAAACCGGCGGCCTGCGCTTCCGCGGCGCTTTCCGCGACCTGGTGACGAGCAACGAAGCGAACGCCACGGCGGTGGCGTTCCTCAAGCGCAAGATCCGCGAGATCGTGAAGGATCCGGCAACGGCGGAAAAACTCGCCAATATCGACCATCCCTATGCGGCCAAGCGCCCGCCGATCGACACCGATTATTTCGAGACTTTCAACCGCGACAATGTCGACCTGGTCGACATCCGCGCCGATCCGATCGAGCGCATCACGCCCGCCGGAATCAGGACGAAAAGCGGCGCCGACTATCCGCTCGACATCCTCGTTTTCGCCACCGGCTTTGATGGCATGACGGGGTCACTTTTGAAAATGGACATCCGCGGTCGCGACGATCTGGCGCTGAAGGAGGCCTGGGCCGCCGGGCCGCGCAACTACATCGGCCTGCAGGTTGCGGGCTTTCCAAACATGTTCATGGTGACCGGCCCGGGCAGCCCGTCGGTCCTGTGCAACATGCCGGTTGCCATCGAGCAGCATGTGGAATGGATCACCGATTGCATCGCGCACCTGCGCAGCGAAGGCCTGACCCGCATCGAGCCAAAGGAAGAAGCCGTGGAGTCCTGGATTGCCCAGGTGAATGCCGCAGCGAACGCCACCGTGCTGCCCCAGGCCAAACATTCCTGGTACCTGGGTGCAAATATTCCCGGCAAGCCGCGGGTGTTCATGCCTTACGCCGGCGGAATGGCGCACTACCGGAAGATCTGCGCCGATGTCGCCGCAAGGAATTACGAGGGGTTCACCCTTACTTAGCGCCTGACCCGGATGTGCATCGATTCAAGGTTTATCCCGCTGCCTTTTTAACCGGCGATGTGCCGTACAATCGAAGTTTCCCCCGTACCGGCATCCCGTTTCATGGCAGTCAATTCTGAATCGCACTTCGCCCGCCGACACGCCGCCAAAAACAGGGTCCCTTTCCGTTCAAGCTTGCGGAGGATGATTTGAAGCGCGCCCTCTCCCTGATCGCCATGGCTTGTCTGATCGCCTCCACCGCCGCGGGCGCGGATTCATCGGCGGACTCGCCAGACGGTGATCAACCAGCTGCGTCCGCCTGGAGTGCGCCGGAACCGTGGCGTACCGATCGGTTCTACCTGGCCACGAGCGTCTATACCAAGCACTTCCACTACAACCCCGATCACGACGATCACCAGAACCTGATCCAGGGCGAGTGGAACATCACCACGCAATGGCTTGCCGGCCTTTCGCTATTCGATAACTCGTTCGGCCAGCCGACCCAATATTTATACGCAGGCTATCGGTTCCGGCCGTTCGACAGCGTGCAGCCGCTCTATTTCAAGCTAACGGCCGGCCTGGTCCATGGCTACAAAGACCAGTACCAGAACAAAATCCCGTTCAACAATGCCGGCGTCGCACCGGTGATCATTCCGTCAGTGGGCTATTGCGTGAACCGCTTCTGCTCGGAAGCCGTCCTCTTCGGTGCGGCCGGCATGATGATCACGTTCGGCGTAACACTTCCGTAGGCGGGGGAAGTGACTGCCGTGACTGTCCTGATTACGTGAATGCTGTGAATGCCGTGAATGGCGTGGATGGCGTGAATATCGTGAATGACGTGGTGGGGCTCTTTCCTCTCGCCCCTCGCCCTTACCTTTATCTATCCTCTGTTTTTTTTCGCGGCCGTTCCGTCACCCCCAACGCTTCCGCAGCGCGCAACACCTCCCGCCGCTGCTCGTCGGTCAGCCGGTTCACCGGCGGGATTGAATGTCCGCAGTCGACCCCTAGCCGGGCCGAGAGGACGGTCTTGCACACATCGGCCGGCGCATTGAACATCCACACCAGGTCGACGTACTTGCGCACTTCGTCCTGCAGCGCCTGCGCGCGCTTCATGTCGCCCTTCTCCCACGCAGCGAAGAGTGCCGAGTAATGCCACGGCGCAAGCGACAGCGGCGCGTCGATTGAGCCGACCGCGCCCATCGTCAGCGCAGGCAGCGGCAATGCGCCGTTGCCGGAAAAGCAGCTCAGGCCCATGTCGGCGAACAAACGGATCTGCATGAAATCCGGCGCCGAATGCTTGAGGCCTTTCAAGGTCGGGATCTCGCGCTTCAACTTTTCCATCATCGGCGGGAAGAACTCGACCTGCGTCAGCTGTGGCAGGTTGTAGACGAACAACGGAAGGTCCCCCGCGGCATCGGCCACGGCCTTGTAGTAATCGATGATCGAGCGTTCGCTGGCGCGGAAGAACAACGGCGGCAAGCAACACACTGCCGCGCAACCCGCCAAACGGGAAGTCTTCGCCGCCTTTACGGCCGTCGCCGTACTCATGGACCCGACCTGCATGATGACCAAAGCGCGGCCCTTGCAGACTTCCGCGGACACCTTCGCGACGACGTCGCGCGCCTCGTCCGTCAGGATCGGTCCTTCCCCCGTGCTTCCCGCCATCCAGAACCCGCCACAGCCATGCGCAATGTTGTCATCGAGCATTGCGCGCAGTGCTTTTTCGTTGACCCGCCCATCCTCGGATGTCGGCGTAGGGGGCGCGGGGAATACACCTTTGAAATCGAGGTTCATGTGAAGTCTGGGGTCAGTTGAAAATCGCCGGGAATTCTAGCAGACGAGAAAGATATTCGTGACGCGGAAAAGGCTGTAACGAGGAACCCTGACGCGTGACGGCTCTTCACGTGATATGCCTATCGACCGAAACCCTCCTTCCCCTTCAAGGGGAAGGCCGGGATGGGGATGGGTACATGCCCACCTCGCCCCAGATCCAATTCTCCGCTGACCCATCCCCACCCCGGGCCCTCCCCTTGAAGGGGAGGGAGAAATGCATTCGCCCCCGGTCGAACGGGAAGGATGAAGAGCGAAGGCATTCGATCTTGGAAGAAAAAAAGAATGAAGGGGAATTGCAGCCCGATAGGCGGGATAAGGCTGGTAACGCTTTTACCTCGTCACGCCGTCACGACCGTGACGCGTCTCGGCATCTCCCGTCACGCGTCACGGCTCTGCCGGTGATATGGCTATCGACCGAAACCCTCCTTCCCCTTCGCGGGGAAGGCCGGGATGGGGATGGGTACATGCCGTACCGGCCAACTCATTCCAGATG